>NZ_JBEXZD010000008.1:0-138649 GCF_040628575.1 Streptomyces sp. NPDC006393 | reverse complement strand
TGCAGATACAGAGTCATCAGGAAGACGAGGGAGGTCTCGGTGGCGAAGGCCAGGACACCCGCGGCATTGCCGAAGGCGACCGTGCGCCGGGTCAGCACGCTCACCGGGACCAGCGGCGCCGCCGCACGCCGCTCCACGGAACGGAACACGAGCAGCAGGACCGCACCGACGGCCAGGATTCCGAGCGCGGTCGGGTCACCCCAGCCGTTCTCCCCGGCCCGGGTGAAGCCCAGCACCACCGCCAGCAGACCGAGCGTCACCGCCAGCGCCCCCGGCAGATCCAGCCGAGGCCGCTCGCCGGGACGGGACTGAGGCAGGACCATCGGGGCGATCACCAGCACCGCCGCCGCGACCGGCACGTTGATGAAGAACGACCACCGCCACGACAGCAGGTCCGTCAGCACACCGCCCAGTACCGCGCCCGTGGTGAACCCGGCCGACATCAGCGCCCCGTTCAGGCCCAGCGCCTTCCGCCGCAGCGGGCCCTCCGGGAACGCCGTCGTCAGCAGCGACAATCCCGCGGGGGTCACCGCCGCCGTCGCCAGCCCCTGGAAGACACGGGCGACGACCAGCACCTCAGGGCTGGTCGCGAGCCCACCCGCCAGCGACGCCAGCCCCAGCACCGCCAGCCCGCCGAGAAACAGCCGGCGCCGTCCGAACAGGTCCGCGACCCGCCCGAACAGCAGGGTGAACCCGGCCGCGCACAACGCGAACGCCGTCGCGATCCACTGCAGACTCCCCAGCGAGAACCCCAGCCCCCGCCCGATCGCCGGCAACGCCACATTCAGGATCGAGAAGTCCACCGCCAGCATGAACTGCGCCACCAGCAGCACGACCAGGGTCAGCCGCATCCGCGACGACACGCCACCCGCAGCATCCCCACCCCCCGAGCCGGTTACCACCGACCCCTCCACCACACCATCCACGACCGACATGAGATCCCCTTCGAGACGCTGAGATTCCAAGGCGCCGAGACGCCGGAAGACGTCGGCGGAAGGAATCCTGCGGCCCTGGACGGGGGCTACCCAGACCCCGGATCCGACGCGCCTCGCGCTGACGGGCCGCCCCCTGGGTGGTCAGAACCTGACCACCCAGGGCGGGAAGGAGACGGGCCCCGTGTCCGTTGGAGGGAGGGCACGGTCCACCGCACCGGATTCACGGGAGGGGCACCCCATGCCTGACTTCTCCGAGCTGAGCGACTTCCTGCGCAGCCGCCGAGCCGCTCTCACCCCCGAGGAGATCGGGCTGCCGCAGTTCGCGGAGCGGCGCCGGGTGCCCGGCCTGCGCCGTGAGGAGGTGGCTCTGGCGGCCGGCCTGAGCGTCACCCACTACACCCGGCTGGAACAGGGCCGCACGGTCCAGGTGTCCGACGCGGTCCTGGACGCCGTCGCCCGCACCCTGCGTCTGACGCCGGACGAGCACAGCCACCTGATGGATCTCGCCCGGCCGGAGACGGCCGCCTCCCGACGCGCCCAGTCGCCGCGCGCCACCTGCGCCGACCACGGTCTCCGCCAGCTCATCGACACCTTCACCGACACCCCGGCCCTGATCCTGGACCGGCGCAACGACATCCTCGCCTGGAACGCCATGGGGCATCTGCTGCTGGCCATGCACCTGGACTTCGACGCGCCCGAACATCCCGCGCGGCGGCCCAACCTGACCCGGATGCTCTTCCTCGACGAACGTACCCGGGACCTCTATCCGCGATGGCACGACGAGGCTCAACTCGCCGTCGCTTCCCTACGGTTGATGGCCGGGCGTCATCCCCATGACAAGCAGCTCGCCGAGCTGGTCGGCGAACTCATCATGAACAGCGAGGAGTTCGCCCGGCGCTGGGCCCGGCACCCGGTGCGCACCTGTGTCGCCGGCACCAAGGAGATGATCCATCCCCTGGTGGGTTCCCTGGAGTTGTCGTTCCAGAGTCTGCTGGTGCCCGGCGCCGCGGACCAGCGCGTGATCGCCTACAGCGCCCGCGTCGGCACCGAGTCCGAGGCCGCCCTGCGCCTGCTCTCCTCCACCCTCCGGGTACCGGAGGCGGGCATCGGGACCCCCGTCGACTGACCCGCCCCGCACCGCGTCCTCCGGTGCGCCGATCCCGCTGTCAGGCCCAGGGGGAGGTGACGGCCCAACTGGTGTCGTCGGCCCAGAACGCGGTGGCGTCCCACTCGTGGGAACCGCCGTCGCTCGCGGCGTAGACCGCGTGGTTGTAATGGCGTACGAAGTCGCTGGGATAGTTGGCGGAGCGGAGCGAGATGCCCTGGCCGTTGTGACTCGCCTGCGGGCAGAAGGTGGCGTCCTGCCGGAACAGCGCGCTGCCGTCGTTGCTGTCGATGCGCAGCCGGAAGTCGTAGTGCCGCAGGTACTGGCCGGGTTTGTCGGCGGACTCCAGGGAGACGCAGGAGGTGTCGCCCAGGCCGGCGCGTACGATCCAGGTGGCGGCGGACCTGTCGGCGGAGGAACTGGACGAGGAGACCGTCGCGATGGCGGCGTTGCTGTCGGCGCTGTCGTGCCGGAGGTACTCGGTGGTGCAGCAGGACGTGGTGGCCCGCAGCGAGACCCTGGAGCCCACGCCGAGCCCGCTCGCCGTGGAGGACGGCGCGTAGCCGGCCGCGTTGATGTTGGCCTGGACGGCGTTCTCGGTCGCGTCCGAGGGGTAGCCGGACGTCATGACGCCCTCGTAGAAGGTGCCGGCGGAGCCGTTGCTGTTGTCGCCGCCGATGCCGAGGATGATGGCCCCTTCCTTGTGCATCGGGTTGTAGCCGGAGACGTTGGGGCGCGGTCCGCTGTAGTAGGTGGACAGGCCGCCGGACTGTGCGTTGCCGGCCCGGATCGCCCACTTGTTCGCGCCGCCCTTGACGACGGCGGTGAGGAAGCGGTGGCTGACGCTGGGGTCGCCCGCGTTGTAGCCGGCGTTGACCCCGGAGAACAGGCCGTTCTCCAGGTCGGCCATGACCCAGGGGCCGTTGCCGCTGCCGTAGCCCCAGGCCTTGATGTTGCCGAAGTAGATGGCCTCCATGTGGCCGTTGCCGGTGTCGCGGCTGTTCGTCTCGGCGTTGCCGTAGTCGAAGCAGCAACCGCCGTTGTAGTGGGTGCCGTCGAGGATCGCGTACATGCCTTCCGGCTGGTCCCCGGTCGCGATGCCGTTGGTGTTGTTGTCGCGGTAACCGGTGCCGGGGGCGATGAAGACGCCGTACGCCTTGTGGCCACCCACGGTGACCGGCGCGGCGGCCGCTTCCGCGAGGTTGTCGTACCCGCCCGCGGCGGGGCCCGAGAACCCTCCGGGCGGCGCCTGGGTGAGGTGGTTGCCGCGGCCGGACTGGTCGTAGACGACGGTGATGAGGCAGCTCGTTCCCGCGCAGAACGCGTCCTGCGCGGCGGCGTCGGCGTAACCGCCGGCGTTGAGCACGCCGATGTCCCGGGTCGTCCCGTCCGAGGCGCGCTTGACCTGGTAGAGACGGCCGTTGTACGCGGAGTACAGCGCGCGGGTCGTGCTGTGCGCGGCCACGCAGGGGGTGCCGCCGGAGGCGTACAGGTCACAGGGGAGCGCGCCGGCTGCCGCGGCGCTGCCGCCTGCGGACGCCTGACCGCCGAGCATGGTCGTGGCGAGCGCCCATGCCAGTGCCAGGGTGAGCAGGGCGAGTGGTCTGATCCGCCGTAAGCGGCTCGAAGTCACGGACATGGGTTGTCTCCTCAGGTCGGTCATGCAGTGATCTCATCATGTGCATGACATTTCTAATCGATATTTCGAACACCGGTCGCAGATACGGACAGGCACTGATGATAGGAAGCCGCCGAAGGGTGTCAACAGCCCGCGCACGTCCGATACTTCGACCGTCGAAGGCCGAGGTCAGCGGCGTGGTGGCGTCCGCTCCGCGCGGACACGGCCCGCCCCCGGTCAGGGGACGGGCCGTCCTTTCCGCGCCGTCGGGTCGTCGGTCGTCGGGCCACCCGTGTCACGGGCTGGTGCACGTGAGGGCGGCCGGTGGGGCGGAGCCGCCGGTCACGGTGAAGCCGAAGGTGGTGCTGCCACCGGCTCCCAGCGTGCCGTTCCAGGAGGCGTTGCGCACCGACACGGTGCCGCTGGTGCCGGTGTTCTGGCCGTTCCAGAGGGAGGTGAGGGATTCGCCGGAGGGCAGGGGCAGCTTCACCGTCCAGCCCTGCAGCGTGCCGGAGCCGGGGTTGCCGACCGTCACCTCGCCCTGGTAGCCGCCCGACCAGGCGTTGACGGACCGGTACACGGCGGTGCAGGCGCCGCCCGTGTCACCGCCGGTGGTGCCGCCGTTGGCGGTTCCGGAGCTCGTACCACTGCTGGTGCCGCTGCTCGTGCCGGAGGTCGTTCCGGACGACGTGCCGGACGACGTGCCGCTGGTGGTTCCGGAGGTCGTGCCTCCGTCGTCCGTCAGGGTCGGTGTCTGCCAGGTGCGCCACTGCGCGAGGTTGCCGGCCTTGCCGGAGGCGATCCGGAACACCCCGGAGCCGCTGCCCGAACCCAGCAGGAACTTGGCGAGGTTCTGCTGAAGCGGGGTCTTCCACTCCGGCCTCACGGCGCAGTGCGTGCCGTCCTGGACGTCGGACCAGTAGGTGATGTTGCCGCCCGCGCCGAGCGACTTGTAGATCTCGGCGCCGCCCAGGGCGGCCACGCTGCCGGACCGGGCGCCGAGCCAGTCGACGTGCGGGTTCTCCATGATGAACAGGCCGCGCGGGGCGACCATGCCGACGATCTCGTGGGTGTCCACCGGCAGGGCGTTCGGGTTGCCGGTGTAGGGGCTGAAGGCGTCACCGAGCCAGGGCTGCTCCGAGTAGGCGCTGCTCAGCGGCTGGGAGCCGCTCTCCCCCGGGATCCCCCGGTAGATCGGGACGCCGCCGGTGCCCGACTCGATCGGCATGGTCAGGGCGATGCGCTGGTCGAACGCGCCCGCCACGAAGGCGCCCTTGCCGAACCGGGAGCAGCCCGTCACGCCGGTCGCCCCGGCCTTGAGGACCGTGCCGCCCGACTGCTCGATGACGTCGAGGATCCGGCTCACGCCCCAGGACCAGGCCATGAGCAGCCCGGTGCTGCTGGACGAGCCGTAGAGGCTGTAGAAGGCCCCCTGCTTGTTGTTGCGGGCCGTGCCCTCCTTGCCCACGGCGTACGGGTCGTAGTTGATGACGGCGACGCCTGAGGCCTTGATGGTGCTGGTGTCCGCGCCGAGTCCGCCGAGGACGACGACCGCGGGGAAGGGGCCGGATCCGCTGGGCAGATCGACACTCGCGGAGAAACTGGCGCTTCTGCCCTGGTCGCCGACGTTCACCGTGATGCGGGTCGATGAGACGGTCCCGGTCACGGACGCGGGCTTCGCGGGCTTCTGGCCGTAGATCGACCGCTCGGCCAGTTCCCTGATCTCCGCCCGGCGGCACCGCCAGTCCGACACGGTGTTGACGCGGGTGCCGTCCAGTTCGGTGAACGGGTCGGGCAGCAGCGACCCGGAGGGCGTGGAGCCCGTGCCGGGCACCGGGCAGTCGGCGCCGTCGTCCTCCACGCCGGAGGCGGCCGGTGCGGCGGCCACCACCGCTCCGGCGGGTCGGGCGTCGTGCAGGACCGAGCCGGTCAGGGCGGCCACGGCGGCCAGGGCTGTGGCCGCCATCAGTCCGGGGCGGTAGCGGCGTAAACGGTCTGAGCGCATGGGACCTCCGAGGAAGGCCGGGGAATGGGAAGGCCGGGGGCGGGAGGGCCGGGGGCCGGAGCGCCCCCGGCCCCCACTGGATGTCAGGAGCACGACAATCTCGGTCGAGAGCCGAGCCCGGTCAGCAGGTCAGCAGGTCAGCCGGTCAGCAGGTCAGCCGCTCACCGTGATGTTGGAGCCGCCGCTGCTCTGGTAGCCCTCGGTGGCGAGGATCATGTAGTAGCTGAAGCTGCCCAGCCGCATCCCGTAGCGGGCCCAGGCGTCGAAGTGGTTGCCGGTGGTGATGGTGCCGCCGGTCCTCTTCGACTGCCGCACGCTCCAGTACTGGTTGAAGGTCTTGGTGCCTTCCACGGAGGGGGCGTTGTACCGCGTCGTCTGGTAGATGTCGTACGTGCCGCCGTCGGTGGTGACCGTGCCCTTGTACGTCCCGGTGGGCCGGTAGGTGCCCCAGTTGTCGACGATGTAGTACTCGACGAGCGGGTTCGAGGTCCATCCGTACAGCGAGAGGTATCCGTTGCCGGACGGGCTGAAGCTGCCCGAGTAGCTCACGTTCCTGCGTCCGCCGTTGCTCCAGCCCTTGCCCGCGACGAAGTTGCCGCAGTTGCGCCACGAGGTGCTGTAGTTGCCGCCGGATCCCAGGGTCATGGAGACCGATCCGCCGCCGTCCGTCCAGAACGAGTAGTAGAACCCGTTGTTGGTGCCGGTCTGGTTGGTGGTGATGGTCGTGGCGGCCTGGGCGGTGCCGGGCAGCAGCAGCCCGGACGCGGACGTCGCCAGTGCCAGGGCACCGGCACGGCCGATGAAGCCCCTGCGGCTCATCGGGTGGGCGGGAGCGTTGTCCGTGTTCACGGTTCCTCCTGGTGAAGGCTGCCGGGCAGCCCGGCCGCACGACGCACCCCTGGTGGGGCTGATGAGACGTCAATCCGCGGGCTACCGAGGCGAGATGAGGGGGGTTGGGGGTGAGGATGTCCGCGCCGCGCGGCGCGGTGAAGGCGCCTCCGCTGCGAGACGCTTCGATCGCTGGAGAGTATGGGCCCGGCTCGGAACGGCGGTCAATGACTCTGTTTCCGAAAACTCTTCGAAAGTTCACTGTCGATATCCCAGGTGACAATCGAAAGATTTCGACACTCCACGCCGTAGGTGTCCTCAAGAACACTTTCGGCCACCGTTCGTGCACTCAGAGGCCACCATTGAGCGAGGGCGCGATGCGATGTCATCTCGATCGAATCGCACGCTACTCGAAAGTTTCGACCAGGGTGAGGGGCGGGGTGTGCACCCTCAGAGGTCGCCGGGAGCGGCGAGGCCGGTCAGGGCGCCGACCGGGTCCAGGTCGGGGGTGCCCCGGGGCCACCAGTCGTCGCGACCGGGCTCGGACTCGTACGCGTACCACAGCCCGTCCCGGCCGAGGCGGAGCTGGATGTGGCCGTTGGGGTGGGTGAGCCGGTTGCGCGAGGGGCGGAAGGCGGGCAGGTCGGCGGCGAGGAGCAGCGGACGGGCCCGGTCGAAGCGGCCGGCCGGCGGATCCCAGGGCTCCTCCAGGACGGCGAGCCCTTCCAGGCCGCCCTGCCGCCAGGCGGCCACCGCGCGTGCCAGGTCGGCGGGGGTGCGACCGGTGACGGAGGCGAGGGAGGAGTACAGGGCGCGGGTGGCGGCGGTCAGCCCGGAGCCGGGGCGGGCCGCGGCGAGTCGTACCGCGTCCCGCCACAGCGTCAGACCACCGACGGGGTCCCGCCCGGTGGTGAGCAGCGCGTGGGCGCGGGCGGCGGCGTCGGTCGCGAGCTGGTCGAGGGCGAAGGGGTCCGGGCCGCCCGGCGCCGCCGGATACACCGGGGGCTGCCCGGGGTGCGGAGGCGGCGGCAGCGGGGCGGGCAGGGGCGGCAGCCGGCGGGGGGCGAGGGCGTCACTGGCGCGCACCCCCGGCAACGGCTCCGGCGCGCGCTCGCGCGCGGCCCGGGCGGATCGTGCGGCACTCAGCCGGGAGAGGGCGTCCAGCAGCTCACGCTCGCCCCGGCCGCGGAGCAGGAGCAGGACGAACGGGTCGGCGTCCAGCAGCCGCGCCGTCTGGTAGCACAGGGCCGCCGCGTGTTTGCAGGGGTGACCGCGGTCGGGGCAGCTGCAGTGCGGGGCGAGGTCGCCGGGGCCGGGGAGCAGCGGGACGCCGCAGTCGGCCAGGGACTGGGGCATCTCCTTGTCCAGGAGCGCTGCGATGTGTCCCGGCCGTTCGGCTGCGGCGTCCAGGAACCGGTCCCAGTCGGCGTCGTCCAGCGTCCGCACCCGGACCTGGACCCGGTACGGCCGCGGGCGGCTTCCCCGTACGTACGCCAGGACGAGGCCCGGGGTCACGGTGATGGCGTCCACGTGCCCCTGCTCCGCGTAACCCCGCCCTCGGACCAGCCGCGCCGCGTCCAGCGCGCCCTTCTCCAGCGCGTCCAGCCACGCCTCGCCCCACCAGGTCTCGGCGAAGCCGGACGCGCCCGCCGTCCGGACCGGCAACGCCGGGAAGGTCCGCCGCACATCACCGTCCCGCCGGGGCGAGGCCATGGTGCGGGGGACGGGATGGGGTGCGTGCAGTGCGGTGGCGTCCCTGGAGGACTCCGCCGCCTCCCCCTCCGGCCGACCGGACCCGGAACCGGCACCACGCCGGGCGGAGACCGCGGCACGCAGAGCCTCACGAGCCACATCGCCCGGCCGGTCGGCATCGGCGGCGCCCGCCCGCCCCGGCCGGTCCGCCTCGGCGACCGGCCGCACCTGCCGCACCGGCTGCTCCGACGGCCCTGGCCGCTCCGACGCGCGAACCCCGCCGACCTCGGGGCGGGACGCGCTATGGGCCCCGGCGGACTTCACCGCCTCCTTCTCCGGCCCACCGGACCCGGAACCGGCACCACGCCGGGCGGAAACCGCGGCACGCAAAGCCTCACGAGCCACATCGCCCGGCCGGTCGCCACCACCACCGGCGCCCGCCCGCTCCGGCTGAACGGCGTCAGGGGCCGGCTGTTCCGGCCGCTCGGGTTGTTCGGGCCGCGCGGGTTGTTCGGGCCGCTCGGGTTGTGCGGGTGGTTCCGGCTGGAGGCTCTGTCGGGGCTCGGGCTCTCGGGGCTCGGGCTTTCGGGGGACTTCCGGGTCCTGTGTCGGGGTCGGCCGCTGTTGCCTGGCCGCCCGGAGGGCTCGGCGTGCCGCGTCGGCGGGTCGTGGGTTCATCGGCCCTCCCTCCGCAGCGACACCAGCTCGGACAGTTCACGGTCGGTCAGTTCGGTCAGGGCCGACTCGCCGGTGCCGAGGATCGCGTCGGCCAGGGCGCGCTTGGCGGCCAGCATCTCGGCGATACGGTCCTCGACGGTGCCCTCGGTGATCAGGCGGTGGACCTGGACGGGCTGGGTCTGGCCGATGCGGTAGGCACGGTCGGTGGCCTGTTCCTCGACCGCCGGGTTCCACCAGCGGTCGAAGTGGACGACGTGGCCCGCGCGGGTGAGGTTCAGGCCGGTTCCGGCCGCCTTCAGCGACAGGACGAGGACGGGGGTCGCGCCCTCCTGGAACCGGTCGACCATGCGCTCGCGCTCCGGGACCGGCGTACCGCCGTGGAGGAGGTCGACGGGGACGGCGCGGGCGGCGAGGTGGGTCGTGATCAGGCGGGCCATGCCGACGTACTGGGTGAAGACCAGGGCCGAGCCGTCCTCGGCGAGCAGGGTGTCGAGCAGCTCGTCCAGCAGGGCGAGTTTGCCCGAGCGGGTGGCCAGGCGGTCGCCGCCGGGCGGGTGCTCCTCCTTCAGGTAGAGCGCGGGGTGATCGCAGATCTGCTTGAGCGAGGTCAGCAGCTTCAGCACCAGGCCCCGGCGGGCGATGCCCTCGGCGGTCTCGATGGCGAGCATCGACTCGCGCACCACCGCCTCGTACAGCGCGGCCTGTTCCCGGGTGAGCGGGACCGGGTGGTCGGTCTCGGTCTTGGGCGGCAGCTCGGGGACGATGCCGGGGTCGGACTTCCTGCGGCGCAGCAGGAAGGGCCGGACCAGGCGGGCCAGCCGCTCCACCGCCTGCTCGTCCTCGCCGTTCTCCACCGCGCGCGCGTGCCGGGCGCGGAAGGACTTCAGGGGGCCCAGGAGTCCAGGGGTGGTCCAGTCGAGCAGGGCCCACAGTTCGGAGAGGTTGTTCTCCACGGGTGTGCCGGTGAGGGCCACGCGCGCGGGCGACGGGAGCGTGCGCAGGGCCTTCGCGGTCGCCGAGTACGGGTTCTTGACGTGCTGTGCCTCGTCCGCGACGACCATTCCCCACTCCTGCTCGGCCAGCCGGGGCGCCGCCGACCGCATGGTGCCGTACGTGGTGAGGACGAACCCGCCGGACAGGTCGTCCAGGGTGCGGTCGGGGCCGTGGAAGCGGCGGACGGGGACGCCGGGCGCGAACCGGGTGATCTCCCGCTGCCAGTTGCCCAGCAGGGAGGCCGGGCAGACCACGAGGGTGGGTGCGCGGTGCGCCCTCTTCAGGTGCAGGGCGATGACGGTGACGGTCTTGCCGAGGCCCATGTCGTCGGCGAGGCAGCCGCCGAGGCCGAGGGAGGTCATGAGGTCGAGCCAGGCCAGGCCGCGCAGCTGGTAGTCGCGCAGGGTGGCGGCGAGTCCGGGTGGCGGTTCGGCCGGCCGGACTCCGGCCGTGATGCGGTCCCGCAGGGCGGCCAGCGCGCCCACCGGCACCGCCTCGACGGTCTCGCCGTCGACCTCCGCGGCGCCGGTGAGGGCGACGGAGAGCGCGTCGACCGGGTCGAGCAGACCCAGATCGCGCTTGCGGGCCTTGCGGACGAGGGCGGGGTCGACGAGCACCCAGCTGTCCCGCAGCCGTACGACCGGGCGGTGGGCCTCGGCGAGCACGTCCATCTCGGACTCGGTGAGGGGGTCGCCGCCGAGTGCCAGCTGCCAGCGGAAGCTCAGCAGCTGCTCGGACTCGAAGAAGCCGGTGCCGTCGGTCGCGGAGCCAGGCGCGGGTCGCACCACGGCGGTGGCGGCGAGGTCCTGGGCGAGGTCCCGCGGCCAGTGCACGGCGACGCCGGCCGCCGCGAGCCGGGTCGCGGCCACACCGAGGAGTTCGCTCACCTCCTCCTCGGACAGGGCGAGCACGTCGGGGGCCTCCTGCTCGCCGAGCCGGTCCAGCGGTGGCCAGACGCGGGCCGCGCGGCGCACGGCGAGGGCGGCGTCGGCCCGCGCGCGCGGGCCGAAGGCCGCGTCGGCCTTCCCCGCCCACAGGGCCGCCGCGTCGGCGACGAGGGTGGGGTCGGCGAGGCTGTGCACCTGGACGATCGCCGCGCCCGCCCGGCGGGCCGTCCCGCCGTCACCGCCGTCACCGGCGTCGCCGTCGAACAGGTCGTACGCGGACAGGTCCAGGCGCAGTGAGATCCGCACGCCGGCGTCCATGCCGGCGGCGACCTCGGCCGCCCAGTCGCGGGCGGCCGGCAGGTGCTGCGGCCGGCGGTCGGCGAAGGGCCTGCCGGAGGTGTGGGGTGCGGCGGGGGTCCGGGGCAGGGTGTCGGCGACGGCGTCGAGGAAGGCGCGCAGCAGTGCCTCGGGTTCGGGCAGCCGGAGCGGGCCGGTGCCGGGCAGCGGCACGGCGTGGCCCTCGTACGGCAGGGCGGCGGCGATCGCGCGCAGGTGCGCGATGTCGTCCGGGTCGAGGGGGCCCGCGCGCCAGGCGTCGTGCCCGGTGGCGGTCAGGCCGGGCAGCATCCGTCCGCGGGCGGTGAGCCGCAGCGCGTGCAGCGCGGCCGCTCCCCAGCAGGCGGTGGCGGGGTGGGCCGCCGGGTCCTGCCGGGCGCGCACGAGGTGGGGAAGGGCCGCGTCGACCGGCAGGGTGAGGGCAGGTGCCGTCCTGCGGCGGACGCCCCGCCCGTGGGGTGCGACGACGGTGAGCTCCGTGCGCGCGGAAGGGGCGCCGGGCGGCCGCTCCTCGTGCCACACCTCGTCGGCCGGGTCCCAGAAGGCGACGCGGCCCTCGCGCGGGAGGGGTGCGGGCAGGAAGACGGCGGCCAGTCGCACGGACACGGCGTCCGCCGCGCCGACCGTCTCGGCCACGGCCATGTCGCTCATACGTCCTGTCACCTCCCCCTCACCGGTCGAGTCGGTCGTCTTCGACTCTACGGGCGGGGTCTGACAATCGGCTCCGGCGACGGCCCGCAAGGCCGGAGGGCGCCCGGCGTCAGGGGACGGTGCGGGAGACGACGTAGACCATCGGCAGAACCGGGTTGGAGAGGTTCACGATGACGTCCTGGGTGGGCGCGGGGTTCTTCTGGTGGTGGCTCAGGCCCCACCAGGGTCCGGGGCCGGTGAACTTCCAGCCGCTGATCTTCTGGTCGCGGGCGCTGATGGTGATGGCGCCCTTCTTCAGGTCGTTCCGGTTCACGCCCATGGCGTCGAGGTAGGTGTCGAGGCCGGCCTGGGTGGTGCGGAACTGGACGTAGAGACGGCTGGTCTTCCAGTTGTTCGTCTCGTAGGAGGCGACGCGGTCGGCCGGGTGCGGGATCGGCACCTGGTAGAGGCGGCGCTGCACCTTGGCGGGATAGGTGGGGGTGAGGCCGGTCGCCGCGTACTTGGCCTCCTTGTCCTTGCCGCTGTCGCGGCTCTGGTTGGCGGAGATGACCAGATAGCCGGCCGGCACGCCGATCAGCAGCACGATGATCAGCAGGGTGAGGGCCCGGCGGCTGTTGCGGTGCCGGCGGTCCTCGGCCGGCCGGGGCGGTGGTGCGTCGGGGGGCGTCGCCTGGCGTGGCAGCGACATCGTCACAGCGCCTCCCGGGCCGCCCGCCGGGCCTCGGCGTACCGCTCGTAGCGCTCGTGGCGCTCCACGCGGCGCCGCTTGGCGCGCCGGAAGCGGCGGGCGACGAGCCGGGCGAGGTCGGCGGCGCCGACCATGCCGGCCTCGGGGCCGAGCTGCGCGCGCACGATGCGGGCCTCGGGGCGGTAGCCGCGGCCGGTGAGGTGGCGTTTGAAGGCGTCCCGGGCGGGGCCGATCAGCAGGTCGTCGGCCGCGGAGACGCCGCCGCCGATGACGAAGCAGGACGGGTCGAGGGCGGCGGCCAGGTTGGCGATGCCGACGCCGAGCCACTGACCGATGTCCTCCAGCAGCTCGATGCACATGGCGTCGCCCTCGCGGGCCAACTCGGTGATCATCGGGCCGGTGATGTCGGAGATGGAGCCCTTGACGTGCTCGATGATCCCGTAGGCCACCGGGGAGTCGGCCGCGGCCAGTTCGCGCGCCTCGCGCACCAGGGCGTTGCCGGAGCTGTACTGCTCCCAGCAGCCGCGGTTGCCGCAGGGACAACGGTGGCCGCCGGGCACGACCTGCATGTGCCCGAACTCGCCGGCGACGCCGTACCTGCCCCGCTTGACCTGGCCGTCCTCCAGGATCGCGCCGCCGATGCCGGTGCCGAGCGTGATCATGACGAGGTGGTCCTCGTCGCGGCCTGCGCCGAAGCGCCACTCGGCCCAGGCGGCGGCGTTGGCGTCGTTGTCGACCAGGACCGGCACGGACAGGCGTTCGGAGAGTCGGTCGCGCAGCGGCTCGTTGCGCCAGGACAGGTGGGGGGCGAACAGCACCCGGTTGCGGTCGGCGTCGACCCAGCCGGCCGCGCCGATGCCGACGGCGTGCACGTCGTGCCGGTCGGAGAGGTCCAGGACCAGCTCGACGATGGTGTCCTCGACGACCTTCGGGCTCTTGGACTTGTCCGGGGTCTCCGTGCGGAGCCTCTCCAGGATGTTGCCGTCGGCGTCGACGACGCCCGCCATCACCTTGGTGCCGCCGATGTCGATCCCGACCGTGGGCACCCGGGGTGCGGTCAGGTGCGAGCGGCGCTCCCGGGTGCCGACCGTGCGCAGCACGGGGGCGCGGCGGGAGCCGATGGGGGCGGTGAGGTCGCGGTAGGTGCTCATCGGCCTCGATTCTGCCGCACCGCCGGTAAGGGTGTCGTAGGGGGCATGGAGGGGCGGGTGTCCCGTACGGCCCGCACGCACGCGCGTGGAGGCCGTACGAGCGGGTCCCCGCCTCGCCCTACGGAGTGCTTTTCTCCAGCTCGTGACGGAGGTCGTCGAGCTCGCTGCCGCCCGCCATCTGACGGGTCAGCTCCTCCAGGGTGATCTCCTCGCGTGTGTGACGGCCCACCATCGTGCCCCGCTTCAGCAGCACGAAGCGGTCCCCCACGAGGTACGCGTGGTGCGGGTTGTGCGTGATGAGGACAACACCGAGGCCCTGGTCCCGGGCGGCGGCCACGTACTTCAGGACCACGCCGGACTGCTTCACGCCGAGCGCCGCCGTCGGCTCGTCCAGGATCAGCACCTTCGCCCCGAAGTGGACCGCCCGCGCGATCGCCACGCACTGGCGTTCACCGCCGGACAGGGTGCCGATGGGCTGGTCGACGTCCCGGAGGTCGATGCCCATGCGGAGCAGGGCCTCGCGGGTGGTGCGGCGCATGAGGCCGATGTCGAGGCGCTTGAACGGGCCCGCGCCCTTGCGGGGCTCGGAGCCGAGGAAGAAGTTGCGCCAGACCGGCATCAGGGGGACGACCGCCAGGTCCTGGTAGACCGTGGCGATACCGCGGTCCAGGGCGTCGCGCGGGGAGGCGAGCCGGGTCTCCTCGCCCTCGATGCGCAGGGTGCCGCCGTCGTGCCGGTGCAGGCCGGCGATCGTCTTGATCAGCGTCGACTTGCCGGCGCCGTTGTCGCCGAGGACGCAGGTGATCTCGCCCGCGTGGACCTCCATGGAGACGCCCTGGAGGGCGCGGACGGTGCCGTAGTGCTTGCTGACGTCGGTCAGCTCGATCAGCGGCGCGCGCTCGGGGGTTCCTGGTGTGCGCCCGGTGGTCTCCGGCGTGCGCTCGACGGCCTCCGGCGTGCGCCCGGTGGTCTCGGTCATGTCGTCGTCGCCTCCGCGCGCTTGCGGACCCAGGCGTTCAGCAGGGTCGCGAGGAGCAGCATCGCTCCCAGGAAGAACTTGAACCAGTCGGGGTTCCACTCGGCGAAGACGATGCCCTTGCTGGTCATGCCGAACAGGAGCGCGCCGACCGCCGAGCCGACGGCGCTGCCGTGGCCGCCGGTGATCAGGCAGCCGCCGATGACGGCGGCGATGATGTAGATCAGTTCGTTGCCGACGCCCTCGCCGGACTGGACGGCGTCGAAGGAGAACAGCAGGTGCTGGCCGGAGATCCAGGCGCCGAGGGCCACGCCCATGTAGAGGGCGATCTTGGTCCTGGTGACCGGTACCCCGACCGCGCGGGCCGCGTCCTGGTTGCCGCCCACCGCGAAGATCCAGTTGCCGGCGCGGGTGCGCAGCAGGATCCAGGAGGCGAGGGCGACCAGGCCCAGCCACCACAGGATGGTGACCTTGACCTGGACACCGCCGATCGTCAGGGTCGAGGCGAAGACGGCGTGGGCGCTCGTGAAGCCTTCCATGTCGGCGATGGTCTTGGTGGAGACCGTGCCGTCGATCAGCTTGGTGAAGCCGAGGTTCATGCCGGTCAGCATCAGGAAGGTGCCGAGCGTGATGATGAAGCTGGGCAGCTTGGTGCGGGTGAGCATGAAGCCGTTGAAGGCGCCGACCGCGAGGGTCACCAGGAGCGAGACGCCCACGCCGACCCAGGTGTTCGCCGTCATCTGGTAGCTGAACATCGACGAGATCAGCGCCGAGGAGGTCACCATCACGCCCGCGGACAGGTCGAACTCGCCGCCGATCATCAGCAGGGCGACCGGGACCGCCATGATGCCGATCGTCGACGACGCGTACAGGACGGTGCTGAGGCTGGAGGCACGCAGGAAGCCGTCGGCGGCGACGGCGAAGAAGACGAAGACGGCGAGTGCGCCGACGACCGAGCCCAGCTCGGGGCGGGAGAGCAGCTTCCGCAGCGGAGAGCTCTGAAGAATCCTTTCGTCAGCCGTTCGTTCCATGGTCGCGCTCATCGGGTGCCCCGCTTCGCGTACTCCTCCAGCGCGGCCGCCTGGTCCTTGGTGACGATCTGCGGGCCGGTGAGCACGGGCCTGCCGCCGCCGAGGACGTCGCCGTTGTACTTGTACAGCCACAGCAGGTCGACGGCCTGGTAGCCCTGGAGGTACGGCTGCTGGTCGACGGCGAAGCCGAGCGTGCCGTCCCTGAGCTCGGCGGCGACCTTGGCGTTGAGGTCGAAGGTGTCGATCTCCGCTTTGCTGCCCGCGTCCGTCTTCGCCTTCACGGCCGTGTCCGCGTACGGGGCGCCGAGGGTGACGACCGCGTCGACGGACTTGTCGGCCTGGAGCTTGGCCTCGATCGCGGACTGTACGTCCGGCATGTCGGTGCCGTTGACGTAGAGGTTCTCGACCTTGCCGGCGAACGTCTTCGCCACACCGGCGCAGCGCTGCTCGTGGCCGACGTTGCCCTGCTCGTGCAGGACGCACAGGGCCCTCCTCTTCCCGCGCTTGGTCAGCTCCTCCCCCACGGCCTGGCCGGCCACGGTCTCGTCCTGGCCGACGTGGGTGAGCGCGCCGAACGCCTTGGACTGGGCCGAGCCGGAGTTCACCGTGATGACCGGGATGCCCGCCTTCTCGGCGCGGGCCAGGGCCGCCTTCAGCGCGTCGGGCTTGGCCAGCGTGACGATGATGCCGTCGACCTTCTTGTCCACGGCCGCGTCGACGAGCTGCGCCTGCTGCTGGGCCTCGTCGTCGTGCGAGTACAGGAAGTTGATGTTGTCCTTGACGGCGGCCTGCTTGGCACCGCTCTGCACGATGTCCCAGAAGGTGTCGCCGTCACCGGAGTGGGTGATCATCGCGAAGGTCCAGCGGGGAGTGTTCACCGCCGCCCTTCCCTGGGCCGCCGCGGCCTTGCGGGCGTCCTCCGCCCGTTTGCCGCCGGTGCTGCTGCATCCCGCGAGGGACAGCGACAGTGCCCCTGCCAGCGCGATGCCTACCCAGGTTGGAAATCGTGCCACGAGGCCGTGCCCTTCTTGCCGTGTTCGAACGTACGCGCGGGGCTGACGGCGATCCCATCAGCCCCGAACATCCCATTATCGGACACGGGCGCGGCGGAACGGACGGCCGGGGAGCGGAGCGCGGTCACATTGTCCGGACATTGCGACGAAGCCATGCACGCCGGAGGTGAAGCCACGCGCGCCGGAGGCGGGGGCACCACGCTCGCGGAAGGGGACAGGGCCGGGCGCCGCTCAGGACCGTACGAGCAGCTGGAATTCGAAGGAGTAGCGGGAGGGCCGGTAGGTGTGGGTGCCGAACTCCACGGCGCGGCCGGTGTCGTCGAACGTGGTGCGCTGCATGGTGAGCAGGGCGGCGCCCTCCTCCTCGCCGAGCCGCTCGGCCTCGTCGCGGGTCGCGGCACGGGCGCCGATGGACTGGCGGGCGCTGTGGAGGGTGATCCCGGCGGAGCGCATCAGCCGGTACAGGCCGGTCGCCTCCAGCTGCCCGGTGTCCAGGTCCAGGAGACCCAGGGGGAGGTGGTTGACCAGATACGCCATCGGCTCGCCGTGCGCGAGCCGCAGCCGTTCGATGCGCTGCACGTCGCCGTCCTCGGCCACGCCGAGGGCCGCGGCGACCTCGGCGGAGGCCGGGACGACCGTGTTGACCAGGACCGTGGTCGCCGGCCGTTGCCCGGCCGCCTCCAGGTCGTCGTAGAGGCTGCTCAGCTCCAGCGGGCGCTTGACCTGGCTGTGCACGACCTGGGTGCCGACACCGCGGCGGCGCACCAGCAGGCCCTTGTCGACGAGCGACTGGATGGCCTGGCGGACGGTGGGCCGGGACAGGCCGAGCCGTGCGGCGAGCTCGATCTCGTTGCCCAGCAGGCTGCCGGGGGTGAGGGCGCCGTGCTCGATCGCCGCCTCCAGCTGCTGCGCCAGCTGGAAGTACAACGGCACCGGCGAGCTCCGGTCCACGCGGAGATCGAGCGGGGCGGTGGGGTCCACGACTGGTTTCGGCACGGGCCGAGCGTAGCCCCGTGGCCGGTTGACGGGAAGTCGTGTAGTCAGATTGTCCGGACATGGAGATTGACAGGGGCCCGGGTCCGCCCCCACTTTGTTTCCATGCGCATCGGGGTCATCGGTACGGGCCGTATCGGCACCGTCCATGCGAACACGCTCAGCCGTCATCGCGACGTCGGCTCGCTGATCCTCACGGACGCCGACCCGGCGCGGGCGCAGGCGCTGGCCCACCGGCTGGGCGAGACGGCGGCGCCCGGGGTGGACGAGATCTTCACCTGGGGCGTGGACGCCGTGGTGATCACCACGGCGACCTCGGCGCACGCCGAACTGATCGGCCGGGCGGCACGCTCGGGACTCCCGGTGTTCTGCGAGAAGCCGATCGCCCTGGACCTGCCGGGCACGTTGCACGCCCTCGCGGAGGTGGAGGCGGCCGGCACGATCCTCCAGATGGGTTTCCAGCGGCGTTTCGACGCGGGCTACGCCGGTGCCCGGGAGGCGGTGCGCTCGGGCCGGCTCGGCCGGCTGCACACCGTGCGCGCGCTCACCTCCGACCAGGCACCGCCGGCCGCCGCGTGGCTGGCGCTGTCCGGCGGGCTGTTCCGGGACACGCTGATCCACGACTTCGACGTACTGCGCTGGGTGACGGGACGTGAGGTCGTCGACGTGTACGCCACCGGGTCCGACGCCGGTCCCGCGATGTTCCGCGAGGCGGGCGACGTCGACACCTGCGCGGCGGTGCTGACCCTCGACGACGGCACCCTCGCCACGGCCACGGCGACCCGGCTGAATGGCGCGGGCTACGACGTCCGCATGGAGCTGGCCGGAGAGCTGGACCAGATCGTGGTCGGCCTCGACGACCGGACGCCCATCGCGTCCACCGAGCCGACCGGGCCACCGGCCGCGGACAAGCCGTGGACCGGGTTCCTGGAGCGCTTCGGCCCGGCCTACGAGGCCGAGCTGTGCGCCTTCGTCGAACTGGTGCTCGGCGCACGGCCCAACCCGTGCGACGGACGCGAGGCCCTCCAGTCCCTGCGCATCGCCGAGGCCTGCGAACTCTCCCGCCGCGAGCACCGCGCGGTCGGCCTCGCGGAGATCGCCGGAGAAGCCCGGGCGTGGGCCGGGTAGCCGCCTTACGCAGGAACTCGGGGCCTGGGCGGCCGCCGTACGCGGGAACTCGGAGTCGGGTGGCCCCCGTTAGCAGGAACTCGGGGCCTGGGCGGCCGCCGTACGCGGGGACTCGGGGCCAGGGTCGCCGCCGTACGCAGGAACCCGGAGTCGGGTGGCCCCCATTAGCAGGAACTCGGGGCCTGGGCGGCCGCCGTACGCGGGGACTCGGGGCCAGGGTCTCCGCCGTACGCAGGAACCCGGAGTCGGGTGGTCGCCGTCCGCGGGAGCCCGGCGCCGGACAGCCGCCCTACGCAGGAACACGGCGCCGGACAGCCGCCCTACGCAGGAACCCGGGCCTGACAGCCGCCGTGCGACCGAGCTTGGGCCGATGCCTCCGGGCTCACCGGCATCCGCGGACGCGCCGCCCGGCCCCGTCGGCATCCGCCGCCACGTCGACCGGCTCCCACGGGCATCCACCGACGGGCATCCATCGGACGCGGTCCGATCCCCCGACGTGAGCCGTCGGTCCGGGCGGCCGACGGCCGTCCTCGCCCGTGTCCGTCCCCGGCCCGCATCCGGCCCCCCGCGACGGTCCGCGGGGATGACCGCCGGTCGGCCGCGGCTACCAGCGGACCGGCAGGCTTCGGACGCCCCGGATCAACATGCCCGGCAGCCACTCGCCCGGCGGGCCGTCGAGGGCGAGGCCGGGGGCGCGGTGGAGGAGCCCGCGCAGGGCGGTGCGGGCCTCCAGGCGGGCCAGGGGGGCACCGAGGCAGTAGTGCATGCCGTGACCGAAGGCGAGGTGGCCGCGGGTGTCACGGTGGATGTCGAAGCGGTCCGGGGCGGGGAAGCGGCTGCCGTCCCGGCCGGACGCGGTGAGGCCGATCATCACCGGCTCGCCCCGCGCGATGGCGGTACCGGCGATCTGGAGCGGCTCGGCCGCGTACCGGAACGTGGCGTTCTCCACCGGGCCCTCGTGGCGCAGCGTCTCCTCGACGGCGCCGTCGACGAGATCGAGGTCGGCGCGCAGTGCGGCGAGCTGGTCGGGGTGGGTGAGCAGGGCGTGCACGCTGTTGGTGATGAGGTTGACCGTGGTCTCGTGGCCCGCGATCAGCAGCAGGAAGGCCATGCCGCGCAGCTCCCCGGGGGAGAGCCGGTCACCGTCCTCGGCGGTGGTGCGGATCAGGTCGCTGAGCAGGTCGTCGGCCGGGCCGGCGGACCGCTTGTCCTCGATCAACTCGGTGAGGTAGGCACCCAGCCGCTCCACGGCCCGCAGGTTCGCCTCGTCGCTGGTCGGCGCGACCACCTCGTTCGACATCTCGCGGAACGCGGCCCGGTCGATCTCCGGCACGCCGAGCAGCTCGCAGATGACCGTGATCGGCAGCGGGTACGCGAAGGCCTCCACGAGGTCGGCGCGTCCGCGCGGCAGCATGGCGTCCAGCAGCTCGTCGGTGATCTGCTGGACCCGGGGCCGCAGCGCCTCGACCCGGCGGGCGGTGAACGCGCGGGTCACCAGCGAGCGCAGCCGCGTGTGCTGCGGCGGATCGGTGATCAGCAGGTGCTTGCCGATCGTCTGCTCCTCGAGGAACGTCACGTCCACCGCGCCGGCGTCCTTGACCAGCCTCGGGTCGGCGAGGGCGGCGCGCGCCTCTTCGTGTCCGACGACGAGCCAGGTGTCGTAGCCCTCGGGCGGTGGCAGCCGTACCCAGTGGACCGGGCCGAGTTCGCGAAGGCGCGCGTAGACCGGGTGCGGGTCCTCGCGGAACCCCTCCCCGTACTCGGTCAGATCGATCACGTCCGCCATCACCACTCCCCTCCGGAGCACGAGCGGCTCCCCCTGACCCGGCAACGCACGGCACCTCCTGCAAGTGCCCGGAACCCTAGGTCCTGTCGTCCTCGAGGAGCCCGGCGTCGTGGGCGAGCAGCGCGATCTGCACCCGGTTGCCGAGGTCGAGCTTGGCCAGGATGCGCGAGACGTGGGTCTTGACGGTGGCGACGCTCATGAACAGTTCCGCGGCGATCTGGGCGTTGGCCAGACCCCGGCCGACGCGGACGGCCACCTCCCGCTCCCGCTCGTTGAGGGCGGTGACGCGTTCCCGCGCGCGGGTGCGCCGGTCGTCGGCGGCGTCGCCGGCCGCGTGCCGTATCAGCTGGCGGGTGACGGTCGGCGAGAGCACCGGGTCGCCCGCCGCGACCCGGCGCACCGCCTCGACGATCTCGGCCGGCGGGGTGTCCTTGAGCACGAACCCGGCCGCGCCCGCGCGCAGCGCCCGCAGCACCTGCTCGTCGGCGTGGAAGGTGGTCAGGACCACGATCTGCGGTGCGTCGGGGCGTCCCCGCAGCCGCTCGGTGGCCGTCAGGCCGTCCACGCCCGGCATCCGTACGTCCATGAGGACGACGTCCGGCCTGGTGCGCTCCACCAGGGCCTCCACCTCGCTGCCGTCGGCCGCCTCGCCGACGATCTCGATGTCCTCGGCGCCGCCCATCATGAGGGACAGCCCCGCCCTCACCAGCGGGTCGTCGTCCACGAGGAGCAGTCGGATCGCGGTCATGGGCCCCACCCAACCAAACCGCCGGCGCGCCGGCCAAACCGGCCCGCCGTCGCCGGACGCGCACCCGGCGGCCCGGTGGGAGAATGATCGATCATGCGTGCCGCGTACATCGAGCGACTGGGTTCACCCGACGTCATCCGCTGGGGTGAGCTGCCCGCGCCCGTGCCGGGTCCCGGCGAGGTGCTGGTGGACGTCCTGGTGACCACGGTCAATCCGGTGGACACCTTCGTCCGCTCCGGGGTGTTCCGTACGCCGGTCCCCCTGCCGTTCGTCATCGGGCGCGATCTCGTGGGCACCGTCGTCTCACCCGGATGCGGCTTCGCCGTGGGCGAGACGGTGTGGTGCGACAGCCTCGGCCACGACGGGCGGCAGGGGGCGACCGCCGAGCAGGCCGTGGTGCCCGCCGACCGCCTGTACCGGCTGCCGGCCGGTGTACGCCCGGAGGAGGCGGTGGCCGTGTTCCATCCCGCCGCCACCGCCCATCTGGCCCTGCACACGCACGGCGGGCTGCGCCCGGGCGAGACGGTGCTGGTCGGCGGCGCGGGCGGCAACGTGGGCAGCGCGCTGGTGGAGCTCGCGGCACGGGCGGGGGCCCGAGTGCTCGCGACGGCGGCGCCGCGTGACCACGCCCACGTACGGTCGCTGGGGGCGGCGGAGGTCCTGGACTACCGCGCCGACGGCCTCGCCGAGCGGCTGGCGGCGCTGGCGCCCCACGGGGTGGACGTCCATGTCGACACCTCCGGCCATCACGATCTCAGGGCCGCGGTCGGCCTGCTCGCACGCCGTGGGCGCATCGTCCTCATGGCCGGCCCCGGGGCCGAGCCGGTGCTGCCGGTCGGCCCGCTCTACATGAAGGACGGGTCGCTGCGCGGCTTCGTCATCTCCCATGCGACGGTCGCGGAACTCGCCGAGGCGGCGGCCGCGATCGACGAGCTGCTGGCGGCGGGCGGCCTGCGCCCCCGGTCGGTCGAGCACCGCCCCATGAGCGAGGCCGCGGAGGTCCACCGCCGACTGGAGCGGGGCGACCTGCACGGCCGGCGCGTCGTGCTTCATCCCTGACCGATCCCCGCTGTCGGACCGCCGCCGTCCGCCCGACCGCCCCCGCCAGGCGCCGCGAGCCCGGCATGATCGGCGGGACACCCCCGGAGGCTGCCTACTCCCAGGGAAGACGCGCCCGTACCTCGAAGCCGCCGTCACTGGTGGGACCGTGCCGCAGGGCGCCGCCCGCGAGGGTGGCGCGTTCGGTGAGGCCGATCAGGCCCTGGCCGGAGCCGGGGACGTGGGGCACCTCGCCCTCGGGAGCCGGGTTGCGCACGGAGATCGCCAGACCCTCTCCGGCGGCACCCGTGACGGTCACGGCGACCTCGGTGCCGGGGGCGTGTTTGCGGGCGTTGGTCAGAGCCTCCTGGGCGACGCGGTAGGCGGTGCGGCCGACGGAGGCGGGCACGGCGGCCGGATCGGTGACCTCGTCGGTCAGCGTGACCTTCATGCCGGCCTCCCGGCACTCGGCGACCAGCGCGTCCAGCGCGGCGAGAGTCGGCTGGGGGTGCCCGGCGTCGTCGGAGTCGCCGGTGCGCAGCACACCGATGATCTCCCGGAGGTCCTGCAAGGCCTCGTGCGCGCTCTCCCGGATGACCCCGGCGGCCCGCGCGACCTCCTCGCGGGGCGCGTCGGGACGGAACTCCAGCGCCCCCGCGTGCACGCTCAGCAGGGTCAGCCGGTGGGCGAGGACGTCGTGCATCTCGCGGGCGATGGCCTCGCGGGCGAGCCGCTGCGCCTGCTCGGCGCGCAGCCGCGCCTCCGTCTCGGCGCGCCGGGCGCGGTCGCGCAGGCTCAGCATGAGCTGCCGTTTGGACCGTACGAACATGCCCCAGCCGATGACCGAGACGGTCAGCAGGGCGGAGAAGGCGACCACACCCGCGTACGGCAGGTCCGGGTCCGGGCGCAGCCAGTAGAAGACCGGGAGCAGTGCGAGGCTGACGCCCCCGGCCCAGGCGACGTACCGGAAGGGCCGGTGCACGGCGAGCGTGAAGAGGGCGACGAGGCCGGTGCCGGCCGAGGTGTTCGAGACGAGGCCGACGGGGATCATCGCGACGGCCAGCCCCAGCGGGTGCCTGCGGCGCAGCCAGACCGCGCCGCAGGCCAGCGCGCCGAGCACCTGGTCGACGACGGCGAGGGCGTGCGGCAGGTGTGTCTCGTTGCGCAGGGAGTCGGCGGCGGCCAGTCCCAGGGCCGCCGCCAGGAGGAAACAGAAGAAGTCGACGAACCAGTCGCGCGCGGTGCGCCGCGACCGTCCCGGCAGCCCGGGCCGTCCGGCGTCGGGGTCGAGTTCGTCGAGCACGGCGGACGGCAGCCACCACCGTCGCCTCGTCACCACCGGCGATCGCGGCGTCGTCCCGTCATTGCTCACGTTCACCCAATGTACGCAGACGCCGGTGGTGGTCACCGGCCCCGGCCGGGGATCGAGACCGAAGTCGCAGCGGAATGGACTTTCGGCGCGGCGGGCCGCCGCGACCGCAGACGTGCGGCGGGCGAGGCTCGCCCCGCGGCCGATGTGCGTGGGGGGTCCGCGGGGCGAGAGTCATGGTCATGAAGCAGGTTCTGGAAGTACTCGGATTCATCGCCCTGGTGCAGGGCGTGCTGGGCCTGGTGCAGGGGTTCACCCACTGGCAGGTGGGACTGGTGCAGCGCCTGGCCTTCCTCCACGGCTACGAGGTGTTCGTGAGCTTCGTCCTGATCGTGCTCGCCTGCGCGCTGTTCGCCGCCGCCGAGCGTCTGAAGCTGTGACCGTGCGCCCTGGCGAGAGGTGACCGGTGACCGGCGCGCGGGCGCCCTGACGCCTGGGTGCCCGGGTGCCCGGCGGCGTGGATCAGCAGCCGAAGTCGATCAGGTCGAACGTCGCGTAGTGGTCGGAGGTGTAGTAGTCCTCCTGGCTTCGCTCACCGGTGACGATGCGCCGCGCTCCACGGGTGGGCGAGCCGGGGGTGACGACCGTGTACTCGTGGTAGTAGCCGGTCGACTGCCGGGGCAGAACGCTCTCGCGGTTCTGGAAGACGGTGCCGTCCTGGGAGTAGGGGAAGGGCCCGCCCCGGTCGATCAGGTCGAGTGTGTCGTACGCCTGGGAGGGCAGGTCGCCGTAGCAGACGCTGCCGACCGAGGCCGTGGTGGCGTCCGCCGGGCCGGCGGTGACGGTGCCGCCCACGAGCAAGGCGGACAGCAGGGCGCCGGCGGCGCCGACGCGGGTCATGCGTGGGGGGATTCTCATGGGCTCATGATGACGCGCGTAGACGGTGGCATGTCAATGACAACCACGTGGAGTTTTCCGGCAAGTCACGTGAATTCGCGGGGAGTTCACCTGCGACCGGGCGCCCGCACGTCACCTCCACGAGTGAGTGCCGGGCCGCGGGCACACCGCTCGCCCCGCCCCGCCCCGCCCCGCCCCACCACACCGCCCGGCTGGCCGGCCGGCCGGCTGACGTCGGTGTCCGTTGGCCGCCAGCGCACGGCCCGCCCGGCCGCTGGGATGGGGGCATGACTTCTTCAGCGCGGACGAACGGCAAAGTGGCTCTTGTGACCGGCGGCAGCCGTGGCATCGGTGCGGCGACGGCGGTGCGCCTCGCCCGCGAGGGCCACGACGTGGCGGTGACCTATGTGAACGGGAAGGAGGCGGCGGAGGACGTCGTACGGGCCGTGGAGCGGCTCGGCCGGCGGGCGACGGCCCTGCGTGCGGACGCGGCCGACCCGCGGGAGGCGGCGGGGGCCGTGGGCCGAACGGTGGATGAACTGGGCGGGCTCGACGTGCTGGTGAACAACGCGGGGGTCGGCCTGCTCGGACCGGTGGAGTCCCTGACGCTCGCCGATGTCGACCGGGTGCTCGCCGTCAACGTGCGCGCGGTGTTCCTGGCCTGCCAGGCGGCTGCCTCCCGCATGGGGCACGGCGGCCGGATCGTCACCATCGGCACCTGCATGACCCAGCGCGTCCCCGGACCCGGGGGCACCCTCTACGCGACGAGCAAGGCGGCCCTGATCGGTCTGACCAAGGCGCTCGCCCGGGAACTCGGGCCGCGCGGGATCACGGCGAACATCGTCCACCCCGGTCCGATCGACACCGACATGAACCCCGCCCACGGGCCCTACGCGTCCGGCCAGGCGCAGATGACGGCACTGGGCCGCTTCGGCACCACCGCCGAGGTGGCGTCCACGGTGGCGTACCTGGCGAGCGCCGAGGCGGCCTACGTCACCGGAACCGAGTTCGCGGTGGACGGCGGCCACGCCGCCTGACGCGACGGCAGCCGTCGCGGGGCACGCCGGTGCTGTCAGGCCGACGCGCCCCGCGCGTTCGGGCGGGGCCCCGCGAACCCGCGGGACGGGGAGGGTCAGCCGCCCAGTTCCTGGTGGTGGGCCGCGAGGTGGGCCGCGCCCTCCTGTGTCAGGGTGCCGAAGACGCGCAGGCGGGAGATGCCTCCGTCCGGGAAGATGTCCACGCGCGCGTGCGTGCCGACGGCGGGCGTGGGCAGTACGAAGCGGTGGTTGGTGTCGGGCTGGAGGCGGGTGCGCGGGAGGATCTCCGTCCACGCGCCGTTCTCGCCGTCCTTCACGGACACCGACGCCCAGCCCGCGCTGTTGCCCTTGAGGTAGGCGGTGTCGATCTCGAGGGCACGGATCTCCGACCGGGCGGCCAGCCGGTAGCGGATCCAGTCGTTGCCCTGGTCGCGACGGCGCCGGGTCTCCCAGCCGTCGTCCATCTTGCGGGAGCGGCCCGGCTGGATGGTGTTGGTGGCCGGCGAGTAGAAGAGGTCGGAGGCGTCCTCGACCCGGCCGCCGTTCTCCAGGGCGACCACGTCGAAGGTGCCGAGCGCCGCCAGCCACTTCGGGTCCGGGACCACCTCGCCGTACACCCGCAGCCGGGCGATGCCGCCGTCGGGGTGCTGCTTGAGGCGCAGGTGGGTGAAGCGCTGCTCGACATCGACCGCGAAGCCGTTGGCCGCGTGGCCGCCGACGGCGGTGCGCGGGACCAGCGTCGTCCACTTGACGTCGTCGGCCAGCAGCTCCTCCGGAGACGGGGAGCCGGCCACCGAGGTGCCTTCGACGGACACCGCCTGCGGGTAGTTGCCGCGGAAGTGGGCCGTGTCGACGACGATGCCGCGCACGACGCCCGGCGCGCCGAGCCGGATCAGCGCCCAGTCGTGGTCGTCCTCGGTGGGCCAGGGGTGGCCGGCGGAGGCACCGCGCCGCCGCCGGGTCTCCCAGCCGTCCATGACCTTGCCCTTGTGCCCGAAGTGCTCGGGGTCGAACTCGGCGCGCTCGGGCACCAGCAGGTTCTCGCGCTGGGCGAAGAACTCGTCGTTGGCGGCGATGACACCGGCACCGAGCCGCCGGTCGGCGAGGTTGGCGTGCTGGGTGAAGGGGAAGTCGGCGGTGCGGTAGTCCGCGTACGGGTCACCGCCTCCGTAGGGGTTCGCGTCGCCGGTGAAGCTGGGAATCGCCGTCACGGTGATCAGATCTTCCTTTCGGTGGTGGGCCGGTGCGGTGAGTCAGGTGGTCCGGTCGAGGAGGCGGCCCTTCGGCGCGGTGAACTCGCCGTCCGCCAGGATCCGCTCGCCGCGCAGCCAGGTGGACCTCACGACGCCGCTGAGGGTCCGGCCCGCGTAGGCCGTGACGCGGTTGCGGTGCTGGAGGGCCGCCGGATCCACGGTGAACGTCTCCTCGGGCGCGAGCACCGCGAAGTCGGCGTCACGGCCGGGTGCGATGGCGCCCTTGCGGCCGTCGAGGCCGACGAGTCGCGCGGTCCGCTCCGACATCCAGCGAACCACGTCCTCCAGGCCGTGACCGCGCCCGCGCGCCTCGGTCCACACGGCGGACAGGCTCAGCTGAAGCGAGGAGATGCCGCCCCAGGCGGTGGCGAAGTCGTCGGTCTTCAGGTCGGCGGTGGAGGGCGAGTGGTCGGTGACCACGCAGTCGATGGTGCCGTCGGCCAGCGCCTGCCAGAGCAGGTCCTGGTTGGCGGCCTCGCGGATGGGCGGGCAGCACTTGAACTCGCTGGCCCCGTCCGGGACCTCCTCGGCGGTCAGGGTCAGGTAGTGCGGGCAGGTCTCGACCGTGATCCGCACGCCCTCCGCCCTGGCCTCGGCGATCAGCGGCAGCGCGTCGCTGGAGGACAGGTGCAGCACGTGGACGCGTGCGTTCAGCCGCCTGGCCTGCGCGATCAGGGCGGCGATGGCGGTGTCCTCGGCGTCGCGCGGGCGGGAGGCGAGGAAGTCGGTGTACCGGGGGCCGCCGTGCTGCGGGGCGGCGGCGAGGTGGTGCGGGTCCTCGGCGTGCACGATCAGCAGACCGCCGAAGCCGGATATCTCGGCGAGCGATCCGGCCAGCTGGTCCTGGCCGAGGTGCGGGAACTCGTCCACGCCCGAGGGCGACAGGAACGCCTTGAAGCCGAAGACGCCGGCGTCGTGCAGCGGGCGCAGGTCCTTGACGTTGCCGGGCAGGGCGCCGCCCCAGAAGCCGACGTCGATGTGGGCCTTGTCGCGGGCCACGTCCTGCTTGACGCGCAGATTGTCCACCGTGGTGGTGGGCGGCAGGGAGTTGAGCGGCATGTCGATCAGGGTGGTGATGCCGCCGGCCGCCGCGGCCCGCGTGGCGGTCCAGAAGCCCTCCCACTCGGTGCGGCCGGGGTCGTTGACGTGCACGTGGGTGTCGACCAGGCCGGGCAGCAGGGCGTCGTCGCCGAAGTCCTCCAGGCGGGCCCCCGCGGGTACGTCCGCGTCGTGCGGCAGCACGGCCGTGATGGTGCCGTCGGCGACCGCGACCGACGCGGCGCGCGTCCCCTCGGGCGTGATGACGCGCGTCGAGCGCAGCACCAGTTCAGCGTCGGACACCCGGACCCCTCTCTGCCACTGTTTGTGCTTCCACGAAACGGAAACTGGATGTACGCGGATGGACGCCACGTAACGGACTTCAACGTTCTGTTGAAGGAGTCTTCACTCCCGCACCCACCCCGTCAAGGGGCGCACCGTCGAACGGCAGCTCACCGCGCGCAGTCTGGACGTTTCCACAACGCGGAATTAGAATTCCGACAGACAGAACGTAGTTCCGTACAGGCAGGGAGTCAACCGCCCCCCGGGTAGGCTTTGGCCCTTCCTGCCAGCCTCGAAAGGAACGCGCCGTGCCGACGTCCAGCGCCAGCACCACCGACTCCGCCAAGTCCTCCGCCAGCGGTGGCGTCCAGTCCCTCGAGCGCGCCTTCGATCTGCTGGAGCGGATGGCCGACTCGGGCGGCGAGGTCGGTCTCAGTGAGCTCTCCGCGAGCAGCGGACTGCCGCTGCCCACCATCCACCGTCTGATGCGGACCCTCGTGGCCTGCGGATACGTCCGCCAGCAGCCGAACCGGCGGTATGCGCTCGGTCCCCGGCTGATCCGCCTGGGCGAGTCCGCCTCCCGGCTGCTGGGCACCTGGGCCCGCCCCTACCTCGCCCGCCTGGTCGACGAGACCGGTGAGACGGCGAACATGGCCCTGCTGGACGGCGACGAGATCGTGTACGTGGCGCAGGTGCCGTCCAAGCACTCGATGCGCATGTTCACCGAGGTCGGTCGGCGCGTGCTGCCGCACTCCACGGGGGTCGGCAAGGCGCTGCTCGCCCACACCCCGGACGACGAGGTGCGCGCCCTGCTGTCGCGGACGGGCATGCCCGCCGCCACGGAGAAGACGATCACCACTCCGGACGGCTTCCTGGCGGCCCTGGAGGACGTACGCCGGCTCGGTTACGCCATGGACGACAACGAGCAGGAGATAGGGGTCCGCTGCATCGCGGTCACCATCCCGGACTCCCCCACGTCCGCGGCGATCTCCATCTCCGGCCCGGCGGGCCGTGTCACCGAGACCGCGAAGGAGCGGATCGTCCCGGTGCTCCAGCAGGTGGCGAAGGAGCTCTCCCAGGCCCTGGCCAGCTCGGGCCCGACGGGCTGAACCGGCCGGGCGGCGGCCTGCTCCACCCGGGGCCCGTCCGGGGCGGGGCCGAAGCGCGCGGGCGCCGGCAGCGCCGTACCCGGTCCTGAAGCGTGCGGGCGCCGGCCTTCCTGCGCCCGGCCCTGAAGCGTGCGGGCGCCGACCTCCCCGCGCCCGGCCCTGAAGCGCGCGGGCGCCGCCGCCGTGCCGTTCGTGCGGTCAGCCCCGCGGTGGCTGCCCGAACAGGTCCACCGCGGCGCGGACCTCCGACAGGCCGCGGGCCAGGGCGCTGACCGAGCCGATCGATCCGGCGATCAGCAGCAGGGAGCGGCGCAGCCGCGGAAGCTCGGGGATGCCGTGGGAGGCCATCGCGGCGAGGGCGGCGAGTTCGTCCTCGGCTATGGCACGGTCGGGGAACTCGACGGGGTGGGCGGCGAGTTCGCGGCGTAAGCGGGACACGGCGGCGCGCAGTTCCGCCACCCTCGGATCCTCTCCGCTGCCCGTCACCGGCGTCTGTTCCAAGCTCCGCAACACAGTCCTCCCCCTCGCACGCCGTTGTGCGCAGTCCCCGGACCCGGGCCAGTAAACGCCACCCGGGGCGGGGTGCGCCAGCGCGCGGACCGAAATTCAGCCCCCGTCGCACGGCACGGCCGACGGACCGTCAGGTATGCAGGACCCATGACACGTACAGATGACGAGGTCGCGGGGCTGGTACTGGCCGCGGGCGGCGGGCGGCGGCTCGGCGGCCGGCCCAAGGCACTGCTGGTCCACCGGGGCCGGCCCCTGGTGGAGCACGCGGTCGCGGTCCTGCGCGCGGCCGGGTGCGCGCGCGTCCATGTGGTCCTCGGCGCGCGGGCGGACGACGTACGGCGGCAGGCCCGGCTCGACGGCTGTGTCCTGGTGGACAACCCGGACTGGGAGCAGGGCATGGGCTCCTCGCTACGGGCCGGGCTGGAGTCCCTCTCCGGTACCGGCGCCCGGGCGGCGCTGGTCTCTCTCGTCGACCAGCCGGGGATCACCGCTGAGGCGGCGGCGCGGATCCTGGCCGCCTACCGGGGCGAGACGTCACTGGTCTCCGGGGCGTACGACGGTGTGCGCGGCCATCCCGTCCTGCTCGGCGCCGATCACTGGGCGGGCATCGCGGCGAGTGCCACCGGGGACCGGGGGGCACGCGCCTACCTGAAGGAGCACGCGGACGCGATCACCCTGGTCGAGTGCGGGGACGTGGCGCGGCCGTACGACATCGACACCGAAGCGGATCTGGGCCACCTCGAGTGAGCGCGGTGGCACCGAGCGCCACCTTGCCTCGACCCAGAGAATCTCGACATCAACAAACCATTGAACTTCCACCATGAGGAAACTAGTATCCACTGTTCAGAAGCGCCTGACGGATCCGCGGGCGCCATACACCCCATTCATGCCGGTTGGCATCCAGTGCCACGGCATGGTGGTGATGCACGTGGTTCGCTGAAGAAGCTCCCCCCGAAGGAAGTGACAGCTCATGTCCGCTCCAGCGCCGTCGCCGCTGGCCATCGTCGACGCCGAGCCCCTGCCGCGGCAGGAAGAGGTCCTCTCCGACGCGGCGCTCGCCTTCGTGGCGGAGCTGCACCGGCGGTTCACGCCGCGCCGCGACGAACTCCTCGCCCGCCGTGCCGAGCGTCGCGCCGGGATCGCCCGCACCTCCACCCTCGACTTCCTCCCCGAGACGGCCGCGATCCGCGCGGACGACTCCTGGAGGGTCGCGCCGGCCCCCGCGGCCCTGAACGACCGCCGGGTCGAGATCACCGGTCCCACCGACCGCAAGATGACCATCAACGCGCTCAACTCGGGCGCGCGGGTCTGGCTCGCCGACTTCGAGGACGCCTCCGCCCCGACCTGGGAGAACGTCGTCCTCGGCCAGCTCAACCTGACCGACGCCTACACCCGGAACATCGACTTCACCGACCCCGTGTCGGGGAAGTCCTACGCCCTGCGCCCGGCCGAGGAGCTCGCCACGGTTGTCATGCGCCCGCGCGGCTGGCACCTGAACGAGCGTCATCTGGTCGACGCCGACGGCAGGCAGGTCCCCGGCGCGCTCGTCGACTTCGGCCTGTACTTCTTCCACAACGCCCGGCGTCTGCTGGACCTCGGCAAGGGCCCGTACTTCTACCTGCCGAAGACCGAGTCGCACCTGGAGGCGCGTCTGTGGAACGAGGTCTTCGTCTTCGCCCAGGATTACGTCGGCATCCCGCAGGGCACGATCCGCGCCACCGTCCTGATCGAGACGATCACGGCCGCGTACGAGATGGAGGAGATCCTCTACGAACTGCGCGACCACGCCTCCGGGCTGAACGCCGGTCGCTGGGACTACCTGTTCTCCATCGTCAAGAACTTCCGTGACGGCGGGGAGAAGTTCGTCCTGCCGGACCGCAACGCGGTCACGATGACGGCCCCGTTCATGCGCGCGTACACCGAACTCCTGGTGCGCACCTGCCACAAGCGCGGCGCGCACGCGATCGGCGGCATGGCGGCCTTCATCCCCTCCCGCCGCGACGCCGAGGTCAACAAGGTGGCCTTCGAGAAGGTCCGCGCCGACAAGGACCGCGAGGCGAACGACGGCTTCGACGGCTCCTGGGTCGCCCACCCGGACCTGGTGCCGATCGCCATGGAGTCCTTCGACAGGGTGCTCGGCGACAAGCCGAACCAGAAGGACCGGCTGCGCGAGGACGTGAGCGTCAAGGCCGGGGACCTCATCGCGATCGACTCGCTGGACGCCAAGCCCACCTACGGCGGCCTGGTCAACGCCGTCCAGGTCGGCATCCGCTACATCGAGGCCTGGCTGCGCGGCCTCGGCGCGGTCGCCATCTTCAACCTCATGGAGGACGCGGCCACCGCCGAGATCTCCCGCTCGCAGATCTGGCAGTGGATCAACGCGGGCGTCGAGTTCGAGAACGGCGAGAAGGCCACGCCCGAGCTGGCCCGCAAGGTCGCCGCCGAGGAACTGGCGAACATCCGGGAGGAGACCGGCGAGGAGGCCTTCGCGGCCGGGCACTGGCAGCAGGCCCACGACCTGCTGCTGAAGGTCTCCCTCGACGAGGACTACGCCGACTTCCTGACGCTGCCGGCGTACGAGCAGCTCGAGGGCTGACGCCCGCACCCGCACCGTGCGTGGGGCCCCGGTCGACGTCCGGGGCCCCACACGGCCGTCCCGGGTCGCGCCGTCCCGGGTGCGCGCCGTCGCGGCCGCACGACCGTCCGGGGCCGCGCGGCCGTCACCCCAGGTGGGCCGACCAGTCCTGTTCGGCGGGCGGTTTGCCGTGCAGGTCCGGGACCCGCTTGAGCCACTTCGGCCGGCCCTGCTGCGTCTTCGCCGCGCGCAGCGCCTCCTCCGCGGCCAGCTCCTCGCGGCTGGGGAAGTCGGTGGGCAGCCAGGCCGCCGAGGCCGCCACCCGCGCGGCGAGATAGTCGGCGTAGGCGGCCCTGGCCTCGCCCGGGCCGGCGAACCCGGGCTCGTCGGTGAGCCAGGCGTCCGGCACCTCCTCCAGGACCTCCTCCAGCAGCTCCCGCGTCACCCTGGGCGCCAGTTCGGCGTCGGCGGCACGGACGTCCGGCGTGTAGTGGCCGAGGGCGTGGTGGCGGAAGTCGTACGCCTTCTCCGGCGCCGAGGTGTCCCAGCGGTGGTGGAAGACGAGGGCCGCGCCGTGGTCGATCAGCCACAGGCGCGGGGGCGCGACACCGAGGGTGGGCCAGACCATCAGGTTCGAGCTGTGCACGGTCCGGTCCACGTTCACCGTCAGCGCGTCCAGCCAGACGATCCGGCCGGCCTCCAGCGGATCCACCGGGAAGGTCTTCGCCACCTCGGGGGTGAAGTCGCGCGCGCCCGGCAGATAGTCCATGCCGAGGTTGACTCCGTGGCTGGCGTCGAGCAGGTCGCGCACCTCCTGGTGCGGTTCGTGCGCGGCCAGCCCGGGGTCGAAGTGGACCAGGACCAGCTCGGGGAAGCGCAGCCCGAGGGCGCGTGCCAGCTCCCCCACGATCACCTCGGCGACCAGCGCCTTGCGGCCCTGCGCGGAGCCGGTGAACTTGACGACGTACGTACCGAGGTCGTCGGCCTCGACGACTGCGGGCACGGAGCCGCCGGAGCGCAGAGGTGTGACGTAGCGGGTCGCGGCGACCTCCCTCAGCATGCTCCCACGCCCCTAGCTTCCGGCTTCCGACATGAAAAGAGCATAGTAACCGAGCGTGACAGCCGCGCGATGTGCGCCGGTGCCGTCAGGCGGCGCGTCCCGGCCGGTCCTCTCCCACGGGGGTGAGGTGGGCCAGGCAGAGCGAGGGCTCGACGAACGGCTCCAGCCGCTCGACGCCGATGGGGGCGCGCACTTCCTTCAGCGCGCCGCGCATGAGGCCCAGGTGCAGGGAGCACACCACCTCACGGTGTTCCTCGGCGACCTCCCGGAACGGGCAGTGGCGCAGCGGGACGACCCGGTCCGGCCGGTCCTGGACGGGGCCGGGGGAGAAACCGACGTCCGCGAGCACCCGGGTCAGCCGCCGGACGGCCTCGTCCATGTCGATGCGCTGGGCGGGTGAGGGCGTGTCGACGAGGTAGCGGCCCCATGCCTCACCGGCGTCGACCGCGGCCTGCGCGGGCTGCGGCAGTGCCTGGGTGATGAGGCCGGTGAGCATCTGGGCGAGCAGCTGGTAGCTGCGGCGGCCTGCCGGTACGTGCGAGGGGGCGGCGTGGTAGACGGTGCGGGGCCGGCCCGGCCGGCCGCGTCCCTCGGTGCGGCGCTCGGCGAGTCCTTCCTTGACCAGCGTGTCGAGGTGGAACCGGGCGGTGTTGGGGTGCAGACCCGTCTGCTCGGCGACCTCCCGCACACCCACCGCTTCGGCCGTGGCACGCAGTACGTCGAGTACATGCGCCCGGCTCTCGCCCACGGCGGACGGGCCGGCCGGATCATGCAACGTCTGCTCGCTCATTTCACCAATTTTACCCGGCACGCCTCGTGGAAAATAGGGAAAACCTCTCACCCGCTCCCCGTCGGATCCGGAGTCCCGGGGCGGCGCCGGATCTGCATGCCGGGTCGACGACGGTGGACGGTCACATAGGCCAGGCCCCGGGGTCCCGCGGTGATGGCGCGCGTCGAACCGTGCGGCAGCCACAGGAGCCCCCCTTCGGCCAGCGGCAGTTCCCCCTCGGGGGTGTCCATCACGCCGTCACCGGTGACGACGAGCACCAGGACGTCCAGGTCGGGCTCGGCGTGCGTGCCGATGCGCTCGCCGGCGGGCAGCCGGATCAGGTTGGCGTCGAGCTGGCGGCCGGACTCGGTCAGTTTCCACAGGACGCCGGTGGGTCCGGGCAGTTCGCCGGTGAGGGCCCGGACGTCGCACAGCACACGCGCCGTGGCCGCCCCCTGCGGCAGGTCGCCGGACCGCCCCTCAGCCATCGTCGGCCACCCGTGCGATGCGGACCTGCCACTGCTCGGGGCCCGACTCGACGTACTCCCAGGTGAAGCGGCCGGGATGGGTGGCCTCGAACTCACGGCGCAGCGGCTTGGGGTCGTGGTTGTTGACCAGGACGAAGGACTCCCCGTCGGCGAGGCGCGCGAAGCGGGTGAAGATGCGCGGGTGGCGTCGGCCGTGCGGGATCTCCCGGACGTCGACGACCGCCGGATCCTCCAGCCGGCCGCCTTCCAGGACGGTGGTGAAGTCGCCGGCGAGCGCGGACAGGTCGACTCCCGGCAGCGCCGCCAGGGCGGGCAGCAGCACGGCACGCTCCATGCCGAGATGGACGGCGAGCATGCCCGCGAGGGTGCGGGCGGCGCCCGCGCGTTCCGTGCCGTCGGTCGCGGCGGCCAGGGTGGCGGCCTGCCCGCCGACCGTGCCGGCCGCGGCGCGCAGCGCCCGTACCAGCAGCCGGGTCTCGGCCGCGCCGGACGCGGCGGCGTACAGAGTCTGCTCGGTGGCCGTCAGGAGACGGCCCAGCCGCTCCGTGAACGCGTCCGCGGATTGCTCGTCTTGCTCGTCTTGCTCGTCCTGCTCGTCGGATTCGGTGAGCGCGGTCAGCTGGTCCAGCAATCGCTGGTGGGCCTCCTCGACCACGGCCCGTGCGCGGACGTCCGGGTCGGTGTCGGTCGACTGGATGTACACCTCTGCGGCAGGCGGCATGCGTGATCCCTCTGTTCCCGCTGTTGTGCTCGTTCTGGCTGGTCCTGACTGTTCCTGGCTGTTCTCAGCTGCTCCGGGCCGTTCGGGCACGGGGTACACCCGCGAAGAGCGGCATAATTATTACATCTTTGTTCGTAAGAACGGGAGGGGGAGCCATCTCTTCGGCCACTCGCCCAGGCAGAGCAGACCTGTTTCTCACATGTACATTCATAGAAACCTGTCGGCCGGGCAGGCCCTACCGCGCCCCCACCGCCGGGCCGCCCTCCCCCTCCGCGCCGAGCAGGGGATTCGGCAGCGGCCGGTACCGGGCGTCGGCTCCGTCCGCGCCGGTCCAGCGCAGGAGCAGGTTCGTCTTGCCGGGCAGGGTCGGGGCGGTGAGCAGCGCGGCGGCCTCGGGCACGTCGTGGCGGGCCAGTTCACGGCGGACGGCCGGCCATGGGTCCAGGGCCGGGTGGCGTTCCACCAGGGCGGCGGCGATCTCGCTGAGATGGTTGACGAACAGGCAGTACACCAGCCGCTCCCAGCCGGCCGCCCGGGACACCTCCGGCAGCAGCTTCACGCCCTCGGCGTCCCGGAACAGCGCCTGCACGGGAAGGCCGTCGGCGTCCGTCGCGACGAGCGAGTTCTGGAGATGGGCCTCCAGGACGACACCGTGCCGGGCGAAGGCCGTCAGGGCCGGCGGCAGGACCTGCCGGAGATACGCCGCCCACCACACCGCCGGATCCGCCGGGCCGTCGAGCGGGTTGCCGTCGAAGCCCTCGGCCAGGGCGGCGGCGAGCAGCGGGGTCGCGCCGGGCAGCAGATGCCCGCGCAGCCCGTCGCGGACGACCACGGCCAGTTCCTCGAAGGCGAAGCCGACGGTCCGGTAGCCGCGGTCGCTGAGCCAGGCCGCCGGGCCGCCGAGAGCCGCGAAGGCCGCCGCGACGGCCGTGTCCGTGCGGCGCAGCTTCAGCAGGTCGTGCCGCCACAGCCGCCGTACGTCGTTGGTGATGCGCACATCGAGGCTGAACTTCAGGAAGAGGTCGGCGTCCGGCGCGCACACGGTGCGGATGGCCGCCGTGGGCCGGACGTCGAAGGGTGTCGTGCCGAGCCGGATCAGCCGGCCGTCGGCGAAGGCCTCGTCGAGGTCGCGGCCCACCAGCTCCAGCTGCCAGGGGTGGGCGGGCAGCAGCCGGTAGCCGGGCGGGGCCTGGCCGAGGGCGTCGAGCGCCGAGGTGTCGCCGTCCTCCACGACCGTGTCCGCGCGCACCCCGAGCAGCACCAGCGGGAAGCGGGCGTACGCCTCCGGCGCGTACGGCAGCCAGGAGGCGACCGGGGCGCCGCCGCGCGCCTTGGGCGCCGGGTGGTGGGGATGCCCCGTGACAAGGGACTGCTCGGAGCGCAGGTACGGGTCGCCGGGCGGCGCCGCCCGGTCGCGGGCGGCGAGCAGCGCCGCCACCGCCTCCCGGCTGTCGATCATCTCGGCGGGCAGCTCGTCGTTGGACAGGCCGGTGTGCCGGCGCAGCTCCTCGGCCACGAGTTTGACCAGTTCGGTGTGGTCCACGCGCCGCCAGCGGCCCGCCGCGTACACCTCCGGTTCCGCGGGGCGCCGCCCCTCGCGGACCCGCAGCAGCCGCCCCCCGCCGGGCAGCCGGTACACCCGCCGTCCGCCCCGGCCCGCGCACGGCTGCGCCACCTCGCGGATCAGGCAGTTCAGCAGGGGCGCGGACGCGTAGGCGTCGGCGCGCGGTCCGACGTCGTCGGAGGCGGGCATGGGCTCCACGGGTTCCATTCGTTCCCTACGTCCACACGGTGCGAAGGTGACCAGTATGTCCGCCCGGCGCGCGCTACCGTGGCGCCCGCGTCCGACCCGTACCCGAGGAGCCCGACCGTGCACCGTCTCCCGAGCGCCGAGGCCGAGATCGGCGAGGAGCTGGCCGCGGTCCGTCCCGACCTGGTCTCACGGTACGCGGGCGAGCTGCGCGGTGCGCGGGCGTCCGTGCTCACCCGGCTGTGGCGGGCGCTGGCGCACGAGCCGCTGCCGTGGGTGACGGGCCGGGAGCGGGTACGGGACGGGCTGGTGCTGCGCCTCGCCGACGGCCGCGCGCTGCACGGGCCGCCGTCGGATCCGTACGCCACGGCGGCCCACGTGACCGCCGTACGGCTCGGCGGCACGTCCTACGAGGATCCGGCGCGCCTGATGACCGGCCTGGCCGTGCCGCACGGCGAGGCCTTCGCCGCCGAACTCCGGCACAGCGCCGCCTCGTTGGCCCTGTCCCGGGCCGATCGGCCATTGGGCCCCGAGGCACCGCCGCCGGCGTGGACCGCGCCGGACTGGGTGTGGGAGCAGCGGGTGGTCGACGGTCACCCCTTCCACCCCAACTGCCGTTCCCGGCCGGGTTTCTCCGTGGCCGAGCAACTGGCGTACGGCCCGGAGCACCGGCCCCTGGTGGAACTGTGCCTGGTACCGGTCGCGGCGGAGGAGTGCCTGGTGACCGGGGCGTGGCCGCGGGAACTGCGGGACGGCGGACGGCTGCTGGTCCCCGTGCACCCCTGGCAGGCGGAGCACGTGCTCAAGCGGCCCGGCGAGGGCGGCCGCCTCGCCGCGCACCCCCTGATGTCGCTGCGCACCCTGGCCCTGCCGGACGGGCCGCACGTCAAGACCGCGCTGTCGGCCCGTCTGACGTCGTCGGTGCGGGACATCTCGGTCGGCTCGGTGGCCGCCTCGGCCGTCCTGTCGGACTTCGCCGAGGACCTGGCCCCCCGCGCCGAAGGCCTGCTGCACTTCACCCGCACCCTCGGCGCGGCCACCGCCCACTCCCCCGACCTGGCCGCCCTGTGGCGCGAGTCGCCGCGGGCGTACACGGCACCAGGCGAGCACGTGCTGCCGGTGGCGGCCCTGCCCGTCACCGGCCTTGCGGACTCCCCGTCGTGGCTGGCCGGCTTCACGCGGCTCGCGCTCACGGCCGGGCTGCGCCTGCTGGAGCTGGGGGTGGCCCTGGAGGCCCACGGCCAGAACCTGCTCGTGGTGCTGTCCGCTTCGGGCGCTCCGCTGCGACTGGTCTACCGGGACCTCGCCGACATCCGCGTCAGCCCCGCGCGGCTGGCCCGGCACGGCATCGCGGTCCCGGAGCTGCCCGCCCGCAACCTCACCGACGACCCGGAGGCCCTGCGCCGGAAGCTGTTCGGCTCCCTGGTGGCCGGCGCGCTGGCAGGGGCGGCGGGTTCGCGAGACGTCCTGCGCGCGGCCCTGGAGGCCGCCGTAAGTGACCTACCGGGTACGGAAGATGTCCGGGCGCTGCGGGAGGAGCCGCTGCCCGCGAAGGCGTTGACGCTGATGCGGCTGTCGCCCGGGACGCCGGGCGACCGGTGGACCACCCTGCCCAACCCGCTCGTTTTGGATCCGGGCGCCTCCGATCAATAAGATCCGCCGATGATCACAAGACAACGGCTGGCGGCAGGAGTCTGTGCTCTGCTCGCCGCCCTGACGGCCGGGATCGCCTTCCCCGCCGGCGCGGTCGCCGACGAACCGGACGGCCGGCCCGCCCCGAAGGTCGAACTCGTCCTGGACGTCAGCGGTTCCATGCGCGCCCGGGACATCGACGGCGGAACGCGGATGGCCGCGGCGAAGCAGGCGTTCAACGAGGTGCTGGACGCCACGCCCGAGGAGGTGCAGCTCGGCATCCGCACCCTCGGCGCCAACTACCGCGGAAACGACCGGAAGACCGGCTGCAAGGACACCGCTCAGCTCTACCCGGTCGGCCCGCTGGACCGCACCGAGGCGAAGACGGCCGTGGCCACGCTGCAGCCGACCGGCTGGACGCCGATCGGGCCGGCGCTGCTGAAGGCGGCGGACGATCTGAACGGCGGCGACGGCACCCGCCGTATCGTCCTGATCAGCGACGGCGAGGACACCTGCCAGCCGCTGGACCCGTGTGAGGTGGCCCGCGAGATCGCGGCCAAGGGCATCGGCCTGACCATCGACACCCTCGGCCTGGTGCCGGACGCCAAGACCCGCGACCAGCTCAGCTGCATCGCGGACGCGACCGGCGGCACATACACCTCCGTGCGGCACAAGGAGGAACTCTCCGACCGGGTCGGCCAGTTGGTCGACCGTGCGGCCGATCCGGTGGTGACACCGGTCGCCACCCAGGGCGCCGCCGACTGCGCCAAGGCACCGGCGCTCAAGTCCGGCCTGTTCACCGACCGCGAGGAGTTCGGGCAGCAGCGCTGGTACCGGGTGGACGTCGACCCCGGCCAGGAGCTGCGTGCCTCGGTGAGCGTCGCCGACGACCGGGCCGTGAACCCGGACTACGGGCTGCTGCTGCGGGCCGTGACGGTGCACGGCCGGGAGATCGTGCGTGGCGAGGCGGCCGGCACCGGCCGTACGGACGTGATATCGACGGGACTGCGCTACCCGAGGCCCGAGAGCGATGACGACAACGCCCCGGCCGAGACGGTGTGCCTCCAGGTCACCAACTCCTTCTCGCCGGCCCCCGGTGTGAAGACCACGCCGGGTCTGCCGCTGGAACTGACCGTCGACGTGGTGGACGGTCCGGACAAGGCCGGTGACGTGGCGGCGTTCGGTCTGGGACGCGGCTGGTGGCTGCTCGGCGTGCTGGTGCTCGTCGGCTTCCTGGCCGGGCTGCTGTGGGGCTGGCTGTCGCGCTGGCGGGTCGCGGTGTGGAGGACGAACTGATGCGTATCACTCGTGTACTGGGCGCCGCGCTGCTGGCGCTCGGGCTGGCCGCCGGGCCGGCCGCGGCCGACTCCTCGCCCTCCCCGAGCGCCTCCGACGGCGGCAAGGCGCCCACCCAGGCGGGCACCTCCTTCCGTACGGCCACGGAGATCGAGCAGGGGCAGCAGGCCACCGCGAACGGCTCCACCGGCGACTACCTCTACTGGTCGTTCCCGGCGGACACCGGGCAGCGCCCCACCGTCGAGGCGACGGTGAAGCTCCCCGAGACGCACGGCTCGCAGACCTGGCAGCTCGACGTGTACGACGGGCTGCGGCGCCGCCAGGCCTGCCAGTACGGCGCCCAGACCCGCACCGCCGCGCAGGGCGCCTCCTCGGTCGAGCTGGCCTGCGTGCTGCGCACGGTGCGCGGCTGGTCGGAGCCGTGGGCGAACGATCCGCTGCCGGGCACCTACTACATCCGGCTGACGGTGGTGAACCTCGGCGCGGCCGACCTGGGTCTGCCGGTGAACGCCGAAGTCCGCGTCGACTCCAAGGACATCGGCGGCGCGGCGGCGGTGGACGGATCGCTCGCCGAGCCGCTCGTCCCCGGGATCGCCGTCAAGTCCGCGCAGGACGAGAAGGACGGTTCCGAGCCGGTGCTGTCCAGCTTCGGCTCGGACGACGGCTGGTCCTCCGGCTGGTGGTCCGACCGGTGGGTGTGGACCGGGATCGGTGCGATCCTGGCCGCGCTCGCGGGCGTCGGCGGCTACGCGCTGACGCGGGGGGCGGGACGGCCCACACGGGTGCCGCCGGGAGCCTGACGCTTGACCTGACATGCCATCAGCACTGCAGTACCGGAAGGCCCGTCCCCTCGGGGCGGGCCTTCCCTCATGCCTGTCGCAGCGCTTTGGCCGCGGCTCCGTCCCCGCCGACGTCGACCCGGCCGTTCCGCACCGCCTCCGCCAGGCCCAGCTCGCCCCGGGCCAGGGCCGTGCAGGTCGCGGAGTCCAGTGCCAGCACGGCGTCGGGCTCTCCCGGGGCGGGTCCGTCGCCGTACACGGAGCCGTGCTCCGGCCGGTCGTCCTCGCCCGCGTACAGGTGGAAGACGCCCTCCTCCAGCCGCACTTCCACGATCCCCCCGCCCGCCCCCGCCTCCCGCAGGGCCCCCAGCAGCGGCAGCGCGAACCAGTGGGCGCGCAGGGCGTCCGTCGGCCGCGGCTCGCCCAGCTCGGCCCGCCCCCACTCCCCCAGCGCCTGGAGGACCGGCAGCAAAGCCCGGCCGTGCGGGGAGAGTTCGTAGACGTAGGCGGCGCCCGGCGGCGGCAGCCGGCGCCGGGCGGCCAGCCCGTCCCGCTCCATGTCCTTCAGCCGTGAGGCCAGCATGTCCGTGCTGACGCCCGGCAGATCCGCGTGCAGGTCGGTGTAGCGCCGCGGCCCGGCCAGCAACTCCCGGACGATCAGCAGGGTCCAGCGATCGCCGACGAGGTCGAGCGCCCGGGCGGTGGAGCAGTACTGGTCATAGCTACGGCGAGTGCGGGGTGACATGCGACGCAGTCTAGACATGTTGTTGGACTTTCCAAGCTCCAACTTGGTAAAACCAAGCAACACCAGTTTCCGGAGGGGCGCATGGAGTTCCGGCAGTCGAGCAAGCTCAGCGAGGTCTGTTACGAGATCCGCGGTCCGGTGATCGAGCACGCCAACGCGCTGGAGGAGGCGGGGCACAGCGTGCTGCGCCTGAACACGGGCAACCCCGCGCTGTTCGGCTTCGAGGCGCCGGAGGAGATCCTCCAGGACATGATCCGGATGCTTCCCCGGGCGCACGGCTACACGGACTCGCGCGGCGTCCTGTCCGCCCGCCGCGCGGTCGCCCAGCGCTACCAGGAGCGGGGGCTGGAGGTGGGGGTCGACGACGTCTTCCTCGGCAACGGCGTCTCCGAACTGGTGTCGATGGCGGTGCAGGCCCTGGTGGAGGACGGTGACGAGATCCTCGTTCCCGCCCCGGACTTCCCCCTGTGGACGGCGGTGACGACCCTCGCCGGCGGCAAGGCGGTCCACTACCTGTGCGACGAACAGGCCGACTGGTACCCGGACCTGGACGACATGGCGTCGAAGATCACGGACCGCACCAAGGCGGTGGTGATCATCAACCCGAACAACCCCACGGGTGCCGTCTACCCCAAGGAGATCCTGGAGGGCATCCTCGATCTCGCCCGCCGGCACGGACTGATGGTCTTCGCGGACGAGATCTACGACCAGATCCTCTACGACGACGCCGTGCACCACTCGACCGCCGCGCTCGCCCCCGACCTGGTGGTCCTCACCTTCTGCGGCCTGTCGAAGACCTACCGCGTGGCGGGCTTCCGCTCGGGCTGGCTGGTGGTGACGGGCCCCAAGCAGCACGCGAAGGACTACCTGGAGGGCCTGACCATGCTGGCCTCCATGCGCCTGTGCGCCAACGCCCCCGCCCAGTACGCCATCCAGGCCGCACTCGGCGGCCGCCAGTCCATCCGCGAACTGACCGCGCCCGGCGGCCGCCTGCACGAACAGCGCGATGTGGCCTGGGAGAAGCTGAACGAGATCCCCGGGGTGTCCTGCGTGAAGCCCAGGGGCGCGCTGTACGCCTTCGCCCGCCTGGACCCCCGGGTCCACAAGATCCACGACGACGAGAGGTTCGTCCTGGACCTTCTCCTGCGCGAGAAGATCCAGGTCGTCCAGGGCACCGGTTTCAACTGGCCGTCCCCCGACCACTTCCGCATCCTCACCCTCCCGCACGCCGACGTGCTGGAGACGGCGATCGGACGGATCGGACGGTTCCTGAGCGGGTACCGGCAGTAGTCGGGCCGACGGCAGGCGTGCCCACGGCTGGGGTACCGGCGGCTGGGGTACCGGCGGCAGGCGTACCGGCGGCAGGCGGTGTATGCCGGTCGCCGGCCGGCCCTGGACCGATCAGCCGCGCGCGGCCTCCTCGGTCGGCGGCGCCGGCGGGTCGTCGGCCGTGATGCGGGCCAGCAGTTCGCGGGCTTCCCGGATCCGGGGGTGGTCCGGGTACAGACTGCGCTCGCAGTCCTCCAGGGCCTCACGGGCCGCCGCTTCCGCCTCGCTCCGGCGTCCCAGACCACGCAGGGCCACGGCGGTGCCCATGCCCAGGCGCCCGCTCAGGCTCCGGTCCCGGGGCGGGACGAACCGGCGCGCCTCCGTGAGTGCCTCCTGGTACCGCCCCTGCCCGTTCAGGCTGATCACCAGGCCGGAGTGCAGAGCGGCGAGCGTACCGCCCTCGGCCCGGGGCAGGTTTCCCCGGGCGACGGCCTCGGCCTCCTCGTGACGTTCTTGTCCGCACAGGGCGTCGACCAGGTTGTCCAGCACGCACAACTCGATGTGCGACACCGAGGCCAGATGCTTGATGCGGGTCAGGCCGCGCAGTATGTCCAGCCCCTCGGCCTCCGCCTCGGCGTAGCGACGCTGACTGTTGAGGACCAGCATGCGGTTGCTCCGGACCATCAGCAGCATCGCCCGCCCGGACCCGGTCATCCCCTCCAGCTCCGTCGTGAGGGACTCGAGTTCGGCCAGCACCCGCGTCCCGCGTCCCTGGGCACAGGCCGCTGCCGTGGCCAGGCTCCTGGCGCCCCATCCGACGGCCAGACGCCAGGCCCGCTTGCGCAGACGCCCCGCTCGCGCCTCGATCGCCCTGGCCCTTGCCTCCACCTCCTCGTACTCGCCGTCCCTGTACAGCTCAAGGAGGCGTTCCAAGGCGGCCACGTCCCGCGGGCGGCGCCGCCGCCGTATCACGCGTGCGATCTTCACAGGCCGTGAGGTTACGCGAGGCCGCCTGCTCCCGGACCTCCGCGGTCAGGAGCGGCGGCCCGTCCCGCCGGCTGAATGATCTGCCGGGGGGAATGATCGGCGGTGCCTCTCTGTTGCCCGACACAGCGGATGATCACTGAACAGGGGGCTCGCATGGCGGTCGGCGTCCAGGGAACGGTGGCCGAAGGGTTCGAGGGCGTGCGCGAGGAGCTCGCCGCGTTCCTCGCCGGGGAGGCACACGAGCCCGGCGCGCAGCTCGTGGCGTACCACCACGGGCGCCGGGTGGTGGACCTGTGGGCCGGTGACGGGCTCGACGGGGAGTCGCTGACCGGGGTGTACTCCATCACCAAGGGGGCGGCGCACCTGGTCGTGGCGCTGCTGGTACAGGACGGGGTGCTCGACCTCGACCGTGAAGTGGCCCGCTACTGGCCCGAGTTCGCCGCCGAGGGCAAGGAGCGGCTCACGCTGCGCGAGCTGCTCTCGCACCGGGCGGGGCTGGTCGGCGTGGAGGGCGGGTTCACCACCGGGGAGCTGGCCGACGACCGGGCGATGGCGGCGCGGCTGGCCGGGCAGAAACCGTGGTGGGAGCCGGGGACGGCGTACGGCTACCACGCGTTCGTGATGGGCGCGCTCACCGGCGAGGTGGTGCGGCGGGTGACCGGGCGGTCGATCGCGGAGCTGTACGAGGAGCGCGTCCGGGCGCCCTACGGCCTGGACTTCTACATCGGTCTCCCCGAGGAGCTGGAGCCGCGGTGGCTCGAGGTGCTGCCGCTGGTGCCCACACCGGAGCAGGCGGAGCGGCTCGCGGCGCGGGCGGCGGCGCCGGACAGCGTCCGGGCCATCGCCTCCAACACCGGCGGGGACCGGCCGCCGATCGACCTGGTCGCCTTCGCCAACACCCGCGCCGTACGCGCGCTCGGTCCCACCTCCTCCGGCGGCGTGGGCAACGCGCGGGGCGTCGCGGGCATGTACGCGGCCGCGATCAGCACCGTGGACGGCAGGCCCGCCCTGCTCAGCCCCGTGACGGTGGCCGAGTTCGCCCGGCTGCACACGCCCGGCACCGATCTGGTCACCGACCAGGTGAACCACTTCGGCCTCGGCTTCGAGTACCTCGCCGAGCGGTACCCGTTCCTCGGGGAGGACTCCTTCGGGCACAGCGGCGCCACCGGCTCCCTCGGCTTCGCCGATCCGGCGAGCGGGGTGGCGTACGCCTACACCCGGCGCCGCTTCGCCTTTCCGTCCGGTGAGGGCGCCTCCCCCGAGAACGGCCGTCTGGCCGAATCCGTCCTGCGGGCCGCCGCGGCCCTGTGACACCGTGCTGACGTCGAACAGGAAGGAAGGGCGGGCGTGGGTGATCTCTTTCTCGTGCGGCACGGGGAGACCGAGTGGTCGCGGTCCGGGCGGCACACCGGGTGGACGGACGTACCGCTGACCGAGCACGGCCGTCAGGAGGCGCGGCGGCTGGTGCCGCTCGTCCGGTCGCATCGGATCGGCGCGGCGTTCGTCAGCCCGTCGCAGCGGGCCCGGGAGACGGCCGAGCTGATCGGGGTGCACGACGCGCGGGTGGACGCGGACCTGCGGGAGTGGGACTACGGCGGGTACGAGGGCGTCACGACCGCGGAGATCCAGCGGACCCGGCCCGACTGGTTCCTGTTCAGGGACGGGGTGGCGCCGGGGCCGCCGGACCATCCCGGGGAGAGCGTGGAGCAGGTCGGGGAGCGGGCCGACCGGATGCTGGCGAAGGTCGACGCCGCGTTCGCCAATACCGAGGGGATCGTGCTGCTGGTGGCGCACGGCCACTTCCTGCGGGTGCTCACCGCGCGGCGGCTGGGGCTGCCGCCGTCGGCGGGGGCGCTGTTCCAGCTGGCCACGGGCACGGTGTGCCGCCTGGGCACGGAGCACGACCGGCCGGTGATCGCGGGCTGGAACCTCCGGGCGGGCGAGCCGTCCGCGTGACGGCGGGCGCGGGGGTGGTTGTCGGACCCGGGTCGTAGGCTTCGAGCGTGTGGAGGAGCCGTCGCAGGACGTCGGAGGACGGGGAGGAGCCGTCGGACGACGGGGAGGGAGGACGCCGTGACACGACCGCCGACCGCCGCGCAGCGCCGTGTCATCGACACCGCCGACCCCGTGACCGGGCGGGTCAGGGGCACGGAGGCCCAGCTGGCGGCCCTGGTCGCGCGGGGGCTGGCCTTCCGTCATCCGCGCCCGCCGCACGACCACTTCCTGACGCCCGCGGGGCACCGGATACGGGAGGCGGGACCGGAGGCGGACGCCGCCGGCCGTCCGGCCTCCGGGCCGGAGCGGGTGCCCTCCCCCGGCGGTGTGTTCGCCGCCCGTGTCGGGGGCGAGGAGGACTCGGCGGCGTACGAGGGCCCCGCGCGGGTGCGGGAGGTGCACAGCGCCTGGCAGGGGCTGCTGGAGCTGCGCCGGATGACCAATGCGGACGGGTCCACCGACCGGCCGTGCGGCTGGGAGCGTACGCATCTGGTGCGGTCCGCGGCGCTCGCCCTGGAGGCGGCCGGGCACCCTCCGGCCGGCCCGGGCGGCGACGGCTACCGGGTGCGGGCGACGCCGCAGCCGGAGGCGGTCGCGGTGTACGGGCCGCCGGATCCCGGGGCGCTGCGGGACCTCGCGGCCACGCTGGAGCGGGCCGGGTGGCAGGCCGGGGAGTACACCGAGCCGCGGACCAGGACGCGGTACCTGCTGGCGTCCCCGCGGCGGGTCTAGGGGGTGTCTCGCCGATCATGCCGGGCTCGCGGCGCCTGGCACCGCTCCCTGATCCGGCATGATCGACGAGACACCCCCTGGGCCCGTGCCAGGATCGACGGGCCGGAGTGTGCTGTGCGAGAGCGACGAGAAGGGAACGCAGTGAGCGAGCCGTTTTCCGTGCGGGTGACCGTCCGCGGATACGAGACGGATGTGCAGGGCCACCTCAACCAGGCCGTGTACCTCAACTACGCCGAGCACGCCCGCTGGTCGCTGCTGCGGGCGGCCGGGATCAGCCAGGCGGGCCTCATCGCCAGGGGCATCGGCCCGGTGGCGCTGGAGACGACCATCCGCTACCGGCGGGAGCTGCTCGCGGGCGACGAGGTCGACGTGTCCTGTGCCTTCGAGTGGGGCGGGGGCAGGACGTTCCGGATCGAGCAGACGATACGCAAGCTCGACGGCACGGTGGCGGCCGAGATCACGGCGGTCGGCGGGCTGATGGACCTGACGGCACGCAAGCTGGTCGCCGACCCGCAGGAGCGCTTCAAGGAACTCGCCACGGATCCCGCGCCGTTCGGCCTGTGACCCGCCGAGGGTCTTCGCAACACGCCCCAGGGGTACGGCGGCTCGGGTGCCGTACCCCTGGGGCGGTCCGGTGGGTCAGTGTGCCGGTGCCGTCTGCGCCGATTCCGCGATCTCCTGGCCCGCCTCCATCGGATGCGTGACGTCCTCGGCGTCACGGCCCTTGCCGATGTGGTTGAAGAGCAGGTTCAGCAGGACCGCCACGACGCAGCCGGTGGAGATGCCGGAGTCGAGGACGATCCGCGCCGTCTCGGGGAAGGCGTGGTAGAAGCCCGGCGCCGTGATCGGGATGATGCCGACGGCGAGCGAGACGGCCACGATCAGGACGTTGTTGTCCTTGTCGAGGCCGGCCCGCACCAGGGTCTGGATGCCGCTCGCGGCGACCGAGCCGAACAGGACCACGCCCGCGCCGCCCAGCACCGGGCGCGGCACGACCGCGATCAGCGAGGCCGCCATCGGGCACAGGCCCATCAGGACCAGGAAGCCGCCGCCGACGGCGACCACGAAGCGGCTGCGGATGCGGGTCATGGCGACCAGGCCGATGTTCTGCGCGAAGGCGCTGCACATGAAGCCGTTGAACAGCGGGCTGATCGCGGAGCCGAGGGTGTCGGCGCGCAGGCCGGCCTTGATCGTCTCCTCGCCGGAGGGACGTTCGACGATCTCGCCGAGGGCGAGCATGTCGGCGGTGGACTCGGTCATCGAGACCACCATCACCACGCACATCGACAGGATCGCGGCGATCTGGAACTGGGGTGCGCCGAAGTGGAACGGGGTGGGGAAGCCGACCACATCGGCGTCGGTGACCGGGCCGAAGTCCGTGACGCCGAACGGTATCGCGATCACCGTGCCGGCGATCAGGCCGATCAGGACGGCGATCTGCTTGACGAAGCCCTGGGTGAAGCGGCGCAGCAGCAGGACGAGAAGGAGGGTGATGCCGGCCAGGGTGAGGTATTTCGCCGAGCCGTAGTCGTGCCCGGCGGGGTTGGGCCCCTGGGCCCAGCCGAAGGACACCGGCAGCAGCGAGACGCCGATCAGGGTGATCACGGATCCGGTGACGACCGGCGGGAAGAAGCGGACCGCCTTGCAGAAGACCGGCGCCGCGAGGAAGCCGAGGAGGCCGGCGACGATGACCGCGCCGAAGATGACCGGCAGGGCGTCGGACTTGTCCTTGGTGGAGGCGACGATCGCGGTCATCGGGGCGACACCGGCGAAGGTGACGCCGTTGACGAAGGGCAGCCGGGCGCCGATCTTCCAGATGCCGAGGGTCTGGAGGAAGGTGGCGAGGCCCGCGGTGAACAGGCAGGCGCCGGTGAGGAAGGTCAGTTCGGTGCCGGACAGGCCTACGGCCGCGCCGACGATCAGGGGCGGGGCGACCACTCCCGCGTACATGGCGGCCACGTGCTGCAGGCCGCTGGTCGCCATTTTCAGGGCGGGAAGCTTCTCGTCCACGGGGTGGATCGACTCGGCTGGCGGTCGTGCCTCGTCGCTGGTGGTGGGGTGAGCGGCCACGGCGGCTCCTCCGGTCGGTTAACACGTCGGCTCTGACGTGGGTGTCAGGGAGGTAATGCGTGTGGTCGTGCGGGACCGGGGACGGGTCCTGGGCAGGGCCCGCCGGGGGGTGGCGAACGGAGACCGTTCCGGGGCGCGCGTCCCCGCGCGCCCCGGATCCGGCCGCCGTGGACCCCGCTCGGGTCCACGGCTACCGGCCGGGAGCCGTCCCTCCCGGCCGGAGCTCTTCGACTGCTCAGCGCCTGTGTCACTTCCCCGGCCGGGGATGTGACACAGGCTCTCAGCCCTGCGCCGCGATCCGCGCGAGCCGCTGCGCCTCCTCGCGGGTGGAGCGGGCGATCGCGTCCTCGTCCACGGTGAGCAGGCGGTTGTCCTCGACGATCTGCCGGCCGTTCACGAACGAGGCCGTGACCGGGGCGGCCGCGCCGAAGACCAGCGCGGTCACCGGGTCGGCGATCGAGGCGTGGGCGAGGGTGTCCAGCTTCCACAGCACCAGGTCGGCGAGCTTGCCGGGCTCCAGGGAGCCGATCTGCTCGGCGCGGCCGAGGACCTGCGCGCCGCCGTAGGTGCCCAGGCGCAGCGCCTGGCGCGCGGTGAGGGCGGCCTCGCGGTGCGGGCCCAGGCGGTTGATGAGCAGCGCGTTGCGCAGCTCGGTGTGGAGTTCGCCGGACTCGTTGGAGGCGGTGCCGTCGACGCCGAGGCCGACCGGTACGCCCGCCTTCAGCATGTCGGGGACCCGGGCGATGCCGGCCGCGAGGCGGGCGTTGGAGGACGGGCAGTGGGCCACGCCCGTCCTGGTGCGGGCGAAGGCCTCGATGTCGGAGTCGGTCATGTGGACGCAGTGCGCCATCCACACGTCCTCGCCCAGCCAGCCCGTGGACTCGAAGTAGTCGGTCGGGCCCATCCCGAACAGCTCGTGGCAGAACTTCTCCTCCTCCACGGTCTCCGAGCCGTGGGTGTGCAGCCGTACGCCGAGCCTGCGGGCCAGCTCGGCGCCCTGGCGGAGCAGTTCGGTGGAGACGGAGAACGGGGAGCAGGGGGCGACGGCCACCTGGGTCATGGCGTCGAAGGAGGCGTCGTGGTGCTTCCTGACGGTCTCCTCGGTGGCGGCGAGCGCGCCCTCCAGGGTCTCGACGGCGAAGTCCGGCGGCAGGCCGCCGTCCTTCTCGCTGCGGTCCATCGAGCCGCGGGCCAGCGTGAACCGGACGCCCATCTCGGAGGCGGCCCTGATGATCGCGCCGGACAGGTCGCCGGAGCCGTGCGGGTAGACGTAGTGGTGGTCCATGGCGGTGGTGACTCCGCCGCGGGCCATCATGCCGAGGGATCCCCGCGCCGCCGAGTAGCACATCTGTTCGTCGATGCGCGCCCACGTGGGGTACAGCGCCACCAGCCAGTTGAACAGGTTGTGGTCGGTGGCCAGGCCCCGGGTGATCCACTGGTAGAAGTGGTGGTGGGTGTTGACCAGACCGGGCGTGGCCAGGTGGCCGCTCGCGTCGATACGGCGTACGACGTTCTCCAGGTCCGCGGGGGCCCGGCCGGCGCCGACCGACTCGATGCGGTTGCCGGCGATGACGACGTGCCCGGAGGCGTACTCGGTGTCGCCCGCGTCCACGGTCGCGATCGCGCAGTTCTCGATGACGATGCGCTGGGCTGCCGATGATGCCATGGCGCTTCCTCTTGTCTTTCGGTGGCGGCCCGTGAACGGGGTGTCCACGGGGAGGGCACGGCAGGACCCTAGGAGGATTTGAGTGCCGGGGCCGTGCGGCTCCGGGTGCCGAGATGGTGGAAGAACAGGTTGAGCAGGACGGCGACGAGGGCGCCGGCGCTGATGCCGGAGCCGAGGACGGTCTGCGCCCAGGCCGGGAACTCGGCGTAGAAGGTCGGCGCGGCCAGCGGGATGATGCCGGCGCCGAGTGCCACGGCCACCAGGATGATGTTGGAGCTGTCGTCCAGCCCGGCCTCGGAGAGCGTACGGATGCCGCTGACCGCGATCGAGCCGAACAGCACGATGCCCGCGCCACCGAGGACCGGCATGGGGACCAGGGAGACGACCGCGCCCAGCACCGGGAAGGCGCCGAGGACCAGCAGGGCGCCTCCGGCGACGGCGACGACGTAGCGGCTGCGCACCCGGGTCAGCGAGACGACGCCGACGTTCTGGGCGAAGGCGGAGGTGGGGAAGCCGCCGAAGACGGGGCCGAGCAGGGTGGCGATGCCGTCGGTGCGCAGGCCGCGGGTGATGGTCCTCGCGTCGGCGCGGCGGTCGCAGATCTCGCCGAGGGCGAGCATCCCGGCGGACGACTCGGTCATGAGCACCAGCATCACGATGCACAGCGACAGGATGGCGGCCGGCTGGAAGACGGGGGCGCCGAAGGCGAACGGGGTGGGCAGCGCGGCGACGGGTGCGGAGGTGATGCCGCTGAAGTCGGCCAGGCCGAACGGGACGGCGGCCAGGGTGCCGATCAGCAGTCCGAAGAGCAGGGCGACCTGCTTGACGAAGCCCTTGCCGAAGCGCTGGATCAGCAGGATGACGGCGAGGGTGAACGCGGCGAGCGCGAGGTTCCGCATGGACCCGAAGTCGGCGGCGGTCTTGTCGCCGCCCTGCGCCCAGCCGACGGGTACCGGCATCAGCGTGACCCCGATGAGTGTGATCACCACTCCGGTGACCAGCGGCGGGAAGTATCTGAGCAGCCGTCCGAAGAACGGGCCGATCGCCAGGCAGAAGACGCCGGCGACCATCACCGCGCCGTAGATGGCGGGGAGTTGGTGGCCCTTGTCGTTGGTCTCGGCGATGGCGAGGATCGGGGCGATGCCGGCCGAGGAGGCGGCGTTGACGAAGGGCAGCCGGTTGCCGACGAGGCCCTTGACGCCGATGGTCTGAAGGACGGTCGCGACGCCCGCGATCAGCAGGGACGCGGCGATCAGCCGGGTGCGGGCCGCGATGTCGAGCCCGCAGGCCTGGCCGATGATCAGCGGAGGAGTGACGACGCCCGCGTACATGGCGGCGATGTGCTGGAGCGCGGCGGGGACGAGCCGCGAGGGGTGGAGCTTCTCGTCCACCGGGTGCACGGACGTGACGGCGTCCTCGGTGTGCACCGGCGGGGTGGAACAGGGGGCTGTCGCCGGCCCCTTTGCAGGCTGTGCCATGGTCTTCCCTCCGGTGTGGCGTGTCCCCGGCCCGGTCGGGCGGGTCCGGGGACACGCGTCCCGCGTCAGAGGTTGGTCATGTCGACCGGGATGAGCTGCTCGGCGCCGTCCCGCAGGATGGTGGCCTCGATCAGGCCGTAGGGGCGGTCGGCCGCGAAGTAGACCGCGCCGTCCTTGGCGTCGTTGTCGATCCCGAAGGGCGACAGGTCCGAGCGGAAGTGGTGCTTGTTGGGCATCGAGAAGCGGATCTCGTCGACCTCGTCGCGGGAGTTCAGCACCCGCACGCCCATCTCGAAGAGGGTCTGCTGGAGCGAGTACGAGTAGGTCTCGGCGAACGCCTGGAGGGCGTGCTTGCGCACCCCGCTGTAGGAGCGGTCCCAGTCCGGGGCGTGCGAGTCGATGCCGTCCCAGTTGTGCCGCCACCAGGTGGAGACGGTGGTGGCGAGGATGCGGTCGTAGTCCTCCTGGAGGGTGGTGTACTTGTCCTTCAGGAAGCCCCAGAACTCGGAGTTGGTCGTGTTCAGGACGGTCAGGTCCTTGAAGCCGGAGAGCACCTGGATCCCGTGGCCGTCGTAGGTGATCTGCGCGACGCGGGTCTCCTGGCCCTTGCGGACGAAGGAGTGGGCGATCTCGTCCGCGCCGACGAAGCGGGCGCCGGACTGCGAGGTCTCGATCCGCTCCCAGGAGTACTCCTCGATGCGGATGCGGGCCCGGTGGATGGGCTCGTTGTCGTCCACGAAGTGGCGGGCGAGCTTGACGCCGAAGTCCTCGGCGCTCTGGATGCCGTACTCCTTGGCGAAGGCGTACACCGTGTTCTTGGTGGTGTCGGTCGGCAGGACGTTGGCGTTGGAACCGCTGCGGTGGACCTCCTCCATGTCGCCGGAGAGGGCGACGGAGACGTTCAGGTCCTTGATGTGGTGCGTGTCGCCGTCACGCGTGATCTTGACAACGCGGTTCTCGGACTTTCCGTACTGGTTCTGTCCCAGGACGAAGCGGGTCATGGTGTCGGTCAGCTCCCTCGGTAAACGGAGTAGCCGAACGGGTTGAGCAGCAGCGGAACGTGGTAGTGCTCACCGGGCACCACCGCGAAGGCGATGGTGACCTCGGGGAAGAACACCGGCCGGCCGTTCTCGCTGTCCCGTAGCGCGGGGGCGTCCTGCTGGGCCGCGGCTTGTTTCTTGGCGAAGTACGGCTCGACCTCGAAGTGCAGCCGTACGTGGGTGGTCCCCTCCGGCAGGGCCGGGAGGTCCTTGCACCGCCCGTCCGCGTCGGTCGCGGAGCCGCCGAGCGCCTGCCAGTCCGCGTCTTGGCCGCTGCGGGCAAAGAGGTGGACGGCGACGCCCTCGGCGGGGCGGCCGACGCTGGTGTCCAGGATGTGCGTGGACACGGAGGCGGTGGTCTCGGTGCTCATGGTTTCCTCTTCGGGCGTCTTCGAGCCGGTGGGGCTCAGGCGTCGTCGAGCAGTCGGGCGAGCCGGATACGGTTGATCTTGCCCAGCTCGGCGCGGACGATCTCCCGCTCCTGCTCCGGCGCGTTGCCGATCCGCTCCTTGACCGCGTCCCTCATCTGCTCTCCGGTCCTGCCGGTGGCGCAGATGAGGAAGACATGGCCGAACTTCTCCTGGTAGGCCAGGTTCAGTTCGAGCATCTCCGCCTTGAGGTCATCGGAGGCGCCGGCCATGCCGCTCTGTTCACGGGCTGAGGTCGGGTCCCCGGGCTTGGGGCGGCCGATCGGCGGGTGGCCGGCCATCGCCTCCTCCAGGTCGGCCGCGGTCAGCTCGGCCATGGCGGCGTCACTGGCGGCGTAGAGGTCCTCGGGACCGGCGCAGGGGCGGGCGGCGAGCAGCCGCTCGGCCCACGCCGTGGAGGCGCACGCCTCCAGGAGCGCGGCGCGGGCCGCGGCCTCCGGGAGGGTGTTGAAGCGGGCGAGGCCCGACGGCGTGGAACTCGTAGTCACGGGAGCCTCCGTGGCCGCGAACGGCCTGTGTGCTGAACGGGCTGCGGATAGCTAACGCCCTCCGAAACAACACGTCAACACTTTGTTGAAAATTCTGGGTAAACCCAGGAGCTCCGCGGACGGCCCGGCCACGGCGCCCGGGCTCAGCCCCCTCGCCGGTCCGCCCCGCCTCGCGCTCAGGCCTCCTTCTCGCGGTTGAGGTAGTTGTAGACGGTGAAGCGGCTGACGCCCAGCGCGCTCGCCACGGTCTCCACCCCGTGCCGCACGGAGAAGGCGCCGCGCGCCTCGAGGACCCGTACGACCTCCTGCTTGGCCCTGCGGTCCAGGTCCGCGAGCGGCATGCCCCGGCGCCGCTCCATGGCGGCCAGGATGTGGTCGAGGGAGTCGGCGAGCTGCGGCAGGCGCACGGCGACGGCGTCCATGCCCTCCCAGGCGAGCACGACGTCGTCGGGGCCCGCCTCGTCGGGCGGGAGCAGCTCGCCGCCGATCGCGTCGACCAGCGGTTTCACGGCCGCGATGAAGGGCTCCTCCCCGGTCACCGCCCGTCCTCCCCGATCACGTTGACCTGGAGCGAGATCCGGGTGGCGCCGGCCTTCAGGCTCTTGCGCAGCAGAGCGTCCACGGCGGTCAGCACGGCGTCGGCTCCCCCCTCCGCGGTGTTGCCGAACGGGCCGACGTCCACGGCGTCCAGCTCGGCGGCCTCGACGACCTCGCGCGCCACCACCGCGTGCGCGGGCGCCTCGTCCAGGTCGAAGGGTTCGGTCGTGAACTCCACTCTCAATCGCACGCGCTCAACCTAACGCGCGGTACCGGTTTCCGGGCAGCCTCGGCCGGTCCGGAGAGCGCCGGCCACCGGCCCCCTCTTGACAAGCCGCGACACCCGACGGCAGTCTTCCATTAAGCAGAAATGAACTTCCGTAATGCGGAATACGAGAACGGAAGGGAGCGCGGCCCTGATGCCGGCTTTTGAATCGAGCACAGCCGCAGACCAGCGCTTCGACGTCAACCTGTCGATCCTCTTCACGGAACTCCCGCTCCTGGAGCGCCCCGCGGCCGCCGCCGCGGCCGGCTTCACCGCGGTCGAGCTGTGGTGGCCCTGGATCGACACGCCCACCCCCGAGCGGTCCGAGCTCGACGCGCTGAAGAAGGCGATCGAGGACGCGGGCGTACAGCTCACGGGCCTGAACTTCTACGCCGGCCGGCTGCCCGGCCCGGACCGCGGCGCCCTGTCCGTCCCCGGTGCGGAGTCGGAGAGGTTCCGCGCCAACATCGACGTGGCCGCCGACTTCGCCCGGTCGCTGGGCTGCCCGGCGCTCAACGCGCTGTACGGCAACCGCGTGGACGGCGTCGACCCGGCCGAGCAGGACGCGCTCGCCCTGGAGAACCTGGTGCTCGCGGCCCGCGCCGCCGACCGGATCGGCGCGATCCTGCTGATCGAGGCGCTGAACCAGCCCGAGTCGCCGCTGTACCCGCTGGTCAGCGCGCCGGCCGCGATCGGCGTCGTGGACAAGGTCAACGAGGCGACCGGCCTCGGGAACGCCAAGTTCCTGATGGACCTGTACCACCTGTCCATGAACGGCGAGGACCTGCCCTCGGTCATCGAGCGGTACGCGGCGAAGACCGGCCACGTGCAGATCGCCGACAACCCGGGCCGCGGCGCCCCCGGAACGGGTTCGCTCCCGCTGGAGGAGCTGCTCGGTCTGCTGCGGAAGGCCGGATACGACGGCTGGGTGGGCCTGGAGTACAAGCCGGGCGACCGTCCGAGCACGGAGGCCTTCGAGTGGCTGCCGCGCGAGGCCCGCGCCGCGCACTGAACCCCCTGACTTCGCACAGCAGTTGAGAGAGGCACCCTCATCATGAGCAATCTGACGGATTCGACCCGCCCGGCGATCGCATGGATCGGTCTCGGCATCATGGGCTCCCCCATGTCCGAGAACCTGATCAAGGCGGGCTACCAGGTCACCGGCTTCACCCTGGAGCAGGAGAAGCTGGACCGCCTGACCGCCGCCGGCGGCACCGCGGCCGGCTCGATCGCCGAGGCCGTCAAGGACGCCGACGTGGTCATCACCATGGTGCCCGCCTCCCCGCAGGTCGAGGCCATCGCCTACGGCCCGGACGGCATCCTGGAGAACGCGAAGTCCGGCGCGCTGCTGATCGACATGTCCTCGATCACCCCGCAGACCTCGGTCGACCTGGCCAAGGCCGCCAAGGACAAGGGCGTCCGCGTCTTGGACGCCCCGGTCTCCGGCGGTGAGGCCGGCGCCGTCGAGGCCGTACTGTCGATCATGGTCGGCGGTGAGCAGGCCGACTTCGACCAGGCCAGGCCGATCTTCGAGGCCCTCGGCAAGACCATCGTGCTGTGCGGTCCGCACGGCTCGGGTCAGACCGTGAAGGCCGCCAACCAGCTGATCGTGGCCGTGAACATCCAGGCGTGCGCCGAGGCCGTGGTCTTCCTGGAGAAGTCCGGCGTGGACCTCCGGGCGGCCCTGGACGTCCTCAACGGCGGTCTGGCCGGCTCCACCGTGCTGACCCGCAAGAAGGACAACTTCCTCAACCGGGACTTCAAGCCGGGCTTCCGCATCGACCTGCACCACAAGGACATGGGCATCGTCACCGAGGCCGCCCGCAACGTCGGCGCGGCCCTGCCGGTCGGCGCCGTGGTCGCCCAGCTGGTCGCCTCGCTGCGCGCCCAGGGCGACGGCGGGCTGGACCACTCGGCCCTGCTGCGGGCGGTCGAGCGCCTCTCGGGCGCTCAGCTGTAGAGACTTCCGGGCCGCGGCGCCGCTGACACCTGTTCTGTCGCGCCCAGGCGGCGCCGCGGCCCGGAATCCACTTCAACAAACTGTTGACGCCCCGATCGCCCACTCCTAGGCTCCACGAAGCGGAAACAAGTTTCCGCTGCCCCTCGTACGGAAGGTCCCCGATGTCGAAGCGCGTGCTCACGACAGAGTCCGGCGCCCCGATCGCCGACAACCAGAATTCCGCCTCCGCCGGCATCGGCGGCCCGCTCCTCCTCCAGGACCAGCACCTCCTGGAGAAGCTGGCGCGCTTCAACCGCGAGCGCATCCCGGAGCGTGTGGTGCACGCCCGCGGTTCCGGCGCCTTCGGCCGCTTCGAGGTGACCGACGACGTCACGGGTTTCACCCACGCCGACTTCCTCGGCGAGATCGGCAAGCGCACCGAGGTGTTCGTGCGCTTCTCCACCGTGGCCGACTCCCTCGGCGGCGCGGACGCGGTGCGCGACCCGCGCGGCTTCGCGGTGAAGTTCTACACCGAGGAGGGCAACTACGACCTCGTCGGCAACAACACCCCGGTGTTCTTCATCAAGGACCCGATCAAGTTCCCCGACTTCATCCACTCGCAGAAGCGCGACCCGTTCACCGGCCGCACCGAACCGGACAACGTCTGGGACTTCTGGGCGCACTCCCCCGAGGCCACGCACCAGGTGACCTGGCTGATGGGCGACCGCGGCATCCCGGCGTCGTACCGCCACATGAACGGCTACGGCTCGCACACCTACCAGTGGACGAACGCCAAGGGCGAGGCCTTCTTCGTCAAGTACCACTTCAAGACGGACCAGGGCATCCGCTGCCTGACCAGCGAGCAGGCCGCGGAGCTCGCGGGCAAGGACCCCAACTCGCACCAGACCGACCTGCTCCAGGCGATCGAGCGCGGTGTGCACCCGTCCTGGACCCTGTACGTCCAGATCATGCCGGCGGCCGACGCGGCGGACTACCGCTTCAATCCGTTCGACCTGACCAAGATCTGGTCGCACCGGGACTACCCGCTCCAGCGGGTCGGCCGCCTGGTCCTCGACCGCAACCCGGACAACGTGTTCGCCGAGGTCGAGCAGGCCGCGTTCTCCCCGAACAACTTCGTGCCGGGCATCGGCCCGTCGCCGGACAAGATGCTCCAGGGCCGGCTGTTCGCCTACGCCGACGCCCACCGCTACCGCCTGGGCGTCAACCACACCCAGCTCGCGGTGAACGCCCCGAAGGCCGTGCCCGGCGGTGCGAACAACTACGGCCGCGACGGTCTCATGGCGTCCAACTCCCAGGGCCGGCACGCCAGGAACTACGAGCCGAACTCCTACGACGGCCCGGTCGAGACCGGCCGCCCGCTCTCCGCCCCGCTGGCCGTCACCGGCCACACGGGCACCCACGAGGCTCCGCTGCACACCAAGGACGACGACTTCTTCCAGGCCGGCGAGCTGTACCGGCTGATGTCCGAGGACGAGAAGCAGCGCCTGGTCGCGAACATCGCCGGCGGCCTGTCCCAGGTCTCCCGCAACGACGTGATCGAGAAGAACCTCGCGCACTTCCACGCCGCCGACCCCGAGTACGGCAGGCGTGTGGAGGAGGCGGTCCGCGCCCTGCGCGAGGACTGATCCCGCAAGCCGCGTCCGGCGTCCCGGCGGGGAGGTCGGGATCCGGACGCGTACGCCCCGCGCGGGCGCCGGCCGACCCGGATGAGGGGTGGCCGGCCGGCGACGCGCGGTCAGGCGAGGACCGCGGCGGCGTGCGAGCCAGTGCGGTGGTGAAGGTCCCGGGGACCGCCTTCTCGACCAGAGGGAAGGCCTCCCGGCACCGTCGCACCCGCCGCGGTCCCAGCCGAACCGCCTCGCGCAGCGAGGCTCCCCCTCCCCATGCTCCGTCCGGCGGCGCGAACGTCCTGTCGCGCCCAGCCTCGCGCCGTCGGACGGTCTCAACAACTCCCTACCTCACCGGGCCGGACGGCGCCGGATGCGGACGGTCCCGCATCCGGCGCCGTCCGGTTTCCGCGCTGCCTTCTCCTCGTCGTCCGGGGTGCGGACCGGCCCCGCGCGCAGGACGCTGAAGGCATGGACCACCTCACGCAGCATCCGCACATCGTGGTGCATCCGCCGGCCCTGGACGGCTCCCGGCGGGTCACCGAGGGCGACGTGACCCTCGGGCTCGCGTCCCACCTGGACGACGTCGTCGAGATCCTCCGGCTGGCCGACCTGGACCGTATCGAGGTCGAGGAGAGCGATCTCATCGAGTGGCAGGGCGGCGGCCCGGACGACTGGCCGGGCCTGTCGGAGCACGAGGACCGCTGAGCGAGCGACGCCTACGGCAAGGGGCGTAGGGCCGCTACGGCATGCTCAAATCAAGCTCTGAAAGCGGCTCGGGAGGTATCGAGCGTCCCCGCTCGCGGGCAGATTCCCTCACACGGGGCCCGCCGGCACGGGGGCGGCGGGCCCCGTCCGACGGCGGGGGCTCGCTCATGGACAGTGCCGACAGCGCCGACCGGGCCGACAGGCCCGCGACGGACCGGCTGGCGCCGCACGAGATCGCGTTCCTGCGCGGCGGTCGCCGCGCCGCCCTCGTCGTCGCCGTCCTCAGCCTGCGCCTGAGCGGCAGCGTCGGCCCCGGGCGAGGGGGCACGTTGCGCACCAGGAGGCCGCTCGACGACACGGCGGCGGACCTCCCCGCCCTGACGCGGGCGGTGCACGCCTCCCTCCTCCACGATCCCGCGGACGTGCGGCAGTTGCTGGTCCGGGAGGCCGTCGCCCTCGCCCTGATCGATCTGCGCTACGAGCTCACGCTCGCCGGACTGGCACCCGTCCTCCTGCCCGGCCGCACCCGGGCCGGACGGCGCGCCCTGAGGTCCCTGCGGGCCCGGCACCCGCTGCCCGCGAGCCGCAGGGGTCTGTCGCCCGAGGACCGGCTGCTCGCCGTGGCCCTGTACGGCGACCGGGCGCTGACCACGCTCATGCCCCGCTTCGCGCGGGAGGGCGGGCTCGCCGGGCGGCGCGGGAAGGCCACCGAGCGCAAGCGGGAGTACGGGCAGTCCTGGGGCAGCGGCGGCGGCTTCAGCTGCGGCGCCGTGTGAGGGTCCGCGGACCGGCGGAGCGAGGCGACACGACAGGAAGCGACACGTCAAGGGGTGGCCCGTCCCTCGGACGGGCCACCCCTTGACGGTGTTGCGGTGTGTCAGGCCTTCAGGGTCCTGATCGCCGTCGGCGCGTGGCCGGGCTCGGTGGCGAGCTCCTCGAACTCGACGACGTTGCCGATGTCGTTGGTGCCCGACATGGAGATGTTGGTGACCCGCTCCAGGATCGCCTCGACGACGACCGGCACCTGGAACTCGGCGGCGAGCTTCTTGGCCTCCTCGAAGGCGGCGCCCAGCTCGTTCGGGTCGGTCACCCGGATCGCCTTGCAGCCTAGGCCCTCGGCGACCTTGACGTGGTCGACGCCGTAGACGCCCAGCTCCGGCGAGTTGATGTTCTCGAACTCCAGCTTGACCTGGAAGTCGATGTCGAACGCGCGCTGCGCCTGGCGGATCAGGCCCAGGTAGGAGTTGTTGACGAGGACGTGGACGTAGGGGATCTTGTGCTGCGCGCCGACGGCCAGCTCCTCCAGCATGAACTGGAAGTCGTAGTCGCCGGAGAGCGCGACCACCGGGGACTCCGGGTCGGCCTTGGCGACGCCCAGGGCGGCCGGGATGGTCCAGCCGAGCGGACCGGCCTGGCCGCAGTTGATCCAGTGCCGGGGCCGGTAGACGTGCAGCATCTGGGCGCCGGCGATCTGCGAGAGGCCGATGGTGGAGACGTAGCGGGTCTCGGGGCCGAAGGCCTTGTTCATCTCCTCGTAGACGCGCTGCGGCTTGATCGGGATGTCGTCGAAGTGCGTACGGCGCTGGAGCGTGGCCTTCTTCTCCTGCGCGGCGGCGGCCCAGGCGGAACGGTCGGGCAGCCTGCCGGCCGCCTTCAGCTCCTTCGCCACCTCGACGAAGAGCTCCAGCGCGGCCCTGGCGTCAGACGCGATGCCGTAGTCCGGGGCAAAGATCTTGCCGATCTGGGTGGGCTCGATGTCGACGTGGACGAAGGTCCGTCCGGCGGTGTAGACGTCGAGCTTGCCGGTGTGGCGGTTGGCCCAGCGGTTGCCGATGCCGAGGACGAAGTCGGACTCCAGGAAGGTCGCGTTGCCGTAGCGGTGCGAGGTCTGCAGGCCCACCATGCCGGCGTTCAGCTCGTGGTCGTCGGGCAGGACGCCCCAGCCCATCAGGGTCGGCACGACCGGGATGCCGGTCAGCTCGGCGAACTCGACGAGCAGGTCGGCGGCGTCGGCGTTGATGACACCGCCGCCGGCCACGATCAGCGGCCGCTCGGAGGCGTTGAGCAGGGCGATGGCCTTCTCGATCTGGGCGCGGGTCGCGGCCGGCCGGTAGGCGGGCAGCGGCTCGTAGGTCTCGGGGTCGAACTCGATCTCCGTCATCTGGACGTCGATCGGCAGGTCGATCAGGACCGGGCCGGGGCGGCCGGAGCGCATCAGGTGGAAGGCCTGCTGGAAGACGCCGGGGACCTGCGCGGCCTCCAGGACGGTGACCGCCATCTTGGTCACCGGCTTGGCGATGGAGGCGATGTCGACCGCCTGGAAGTCCTCCTTGTGGATCACCGCGGTCGGGGCCTGGCCGGTGATGCACAGGATCGGGATGGAGTCACCGATGGCCGAGTACAGGCCGGTGATCATGTCGGTGCCGGCCGGGCCGGAGGTGCCGATGCAGACGCCGATGTTTCCGGGGTGCGTACGGGTGTAGCCCTCGGCCATGTGCGAGGCGCCCTCGACGTGGCGGGCGAGGGTGTGGGTGATGCCTCCGGAGGCCTTGAGCGCCGCGTAGAAGGGGTTGATCGCCGCGCCCGGCACACCGAACGCGTCGGTGACGCCCTCGCGCTTGAGGATCTCAACTGCCGCTCGGGCAGCGGTCATACGAGCCATCGAGTACTCCTGCTTCGGCTGTCTTCTGCTGTCTCGGCTGCCGGATTCGCACTCCCGTCGCGCCCTGCGGTGAGCTCTTCCGTACTTCCGTATAGCGGAAAGTAGTTTCTACGATCTGGAAGCAATGTAGGGGGGTGCGTGAAACGCGTCAAGAGAGGGCAAGGAGGAGTCCGCCACGCGGCCAAGCGCCGGACAGCCGGGAGCCCGCCGGAGCACCATGGGACGGCTGCCCCGGCAGCCGCCTCGACGGCCGCCCCTGGGCAGCCTCGAACGCGACCTCGATGCGACGCCTTGGAGTTGGGTCATGCCCGAGAGCGTGCCGGTGCGCTGCCCGGCCTGCCGGCGCGAACACGTCCGCGGCCGCGACGACCAGTGGCCCCGACCGGAACTGATCTGCCCCTGCGGCACGGTCCTGCGCATCCCGCCGGGCGGGACCGACGCGGGAGAGACCGGGGACCGGGCGGTCGGCCGGAGCGCGGTGCGTGCCGGAGACGGGATCCCGGGACGCGACGACCGCGGGCGGCCGGAAGCAGACGGGACGGCGCACGGCGACCACACGGTGCGCGAGCCCGGAACGGCGCACCACTCCGGTGCCGGAGACCGGGACACGGCCGGGCGGCGCCCTCCTGCCGGTGGGCGCGGGGTGTTTCGGCCCGTGATGATCCGTACGGCGCGGGACGCGGTGACCGATGCCGCGCTGTATCTGCGGTGGCTGGGCTACGAGGACATCCGGCGCGCGGACCAGCGGCCGCCGTCCGGCATCGGGCTGGCGGCCCGGGGACTGGTGGCGCAGGTGGACCCCGCGGTGCGGCCGGCCTCGCCGCGGGACGTGGAGTGCCTGTGGCTGACGGCCATGACGGAGTCCGCCGCCGGCGTGTACTTCTCGCTCACCGGCTACAGCGACCAGGCCCGTACCCGCGCGGACGAGTTGGGCATCGCGTTGTTCGTCCTCGCGCCGGACGGCGTCCCGCGGCCGGTGAACGCCCCGGCCGACGCGCTCGGCGGCGGCCCCGGCGTCTGAGACCGGGCGGCCGCCGCCGGCACGCGGGTTCACATCCCGTCAGGCGCGGTACGTCTCCCGCAGCTCCACCTTGCGGACCTTCCCGGACACCGTCATCGGGAAGGAGTCGAGGATCCGCAGCCGGCTGGGGATCTTGTAGTGGGCCAGCCGGCCCGCGCAGAAGGCCCGCAGCTCCTCCAGTGTCAGCGGTTCCTCCGCGTCGAGCGGGATGACGCAGGCGAGCACCTCCTCGCCGTACGTCTCGTGCGGTACGCCGACGACCTGGACGTCGCGGATCTTCGGGTGGCCGTAGAGGAACTCCTCTATCTCGCGCGGGTAGATGTTCTCGCCGCCCCGGATGATCATGTCCTTGATGCGGCCGACGATCTCGACGTACCCGTCCTCGCGCATCGTCGCGAGGTCCCCGGTGTGCATCCAGCGGCCGGGGTCGATGGCCTCGGCGGTCTTCCCGGGCTCCTCCCAGTAGCCGAGCATCACGCTGTAGCCGCGGGTGCACAGCTCGCCCGCCGTGCCGCGGGGCTGCGTCACCCCGGTGGCCGGGTCGATCACCTTCACCTCGATGTGCGGCAGCACCCGGCCGACCGTGCCGGTGCGGTGTTCGAGGTCGTCGTCCATGCGGGTCTGGAGGGAGACCGGGGAGGTCTCGGTCATGCCGTAGCAGATGGAGACCTGCTCCATGTGCATCTCGGCGACCACCCGTTTCATCACCTCCACCGGGCAGGGCGAGCCCGCCATGATGCCGGTGCGCAGGCTGGAGAGGTCGTAGGCCGCGAAGTCGGGCAGGTTCAGTTCGGCGATGAACATGGTCGGGACGCCGTACAGCGACGTGCACCGCTCCTGCTGGACGGCGTCCAGGGTGGCCTTCGCGTCGAAGGACGGCGCCGGGATGACCATGCAGGCGCCGTGCGAGGTGGCCGCCAGATTGCCCATCACCATGCCGAAGCAGTGGTAGAAGGGCACCGGGATGCAGATCCGGTCCTGCTCGCTGTAGGCGATCGCCTCGCCCACGAAATAGCCGTTGTTGAGGATGTTGTGGTGGGAGAGGGTGGCTCCCTTCGGGAAGCCCGTCGTGCCCGAGGTGTACTGGATGTTGATGGGGTCGTCGCAGGACAGGGCCTCGTAGGAGACGCTCGGGGTGGCGCGGGAGAGCAGCGCCTCCCAGCTCGGGTCGCCGATGTAGACGACCTCGCGCAGCGCGTAGCACTTCCCGCGGACCTGGTCGACCATCGCCCGGTAGTCGCTCGTCTTGTGGCCGAGGGAGGCGAACAGCAGCGAGATGCCCGACTGGTTGAGGACGTACTCGACCTCGTGGGTGCGGTAGGCCGGGTTGATGTTGACCATGATCGCCCCGATGCGGGCGGTGGCGTACTGGACCAGGACCCACTCCGGGCAGTTGACCGCCCAGATGCCGACCCGGTCCCCCTTGCCGACCCCGCTCGCGGCCAGCGCCCGCGCCAGCTCCTCGACCGCCGCGCCGAATTCGGCGTACGTCCAGCGCCGCCCCGACGGCACGTCGACGAGCGCCTCGCGGTCCGGCCAGGTCGCGACGGCCCGGTCGAGGTTGGCGCCGATGGTGTCCCCGAGCAGGACGGTCTCGCTCGTTCCGTGCGTGTACGACAGCTCAGCGGTCACCGGAAGTCCTCCTCGCGGTACTCGTCGTCCGAACCCGTGGCCGTGGCCTCGCGCAGCTCGATGCGGCGGATCTTGCCGGAGACGGTCTTCGGAAGGTCGCCGAACTCGAGGCGGCGGACGCGCTTGTAGGGGGCGAGGACCTGGCGGGAGTGCTCGAAGAGCACCTTCGCGGTGTCGGGGCCGGGCTCCCAGCCCTCCGCGAGCACGATGTAGGCCTTCGGCACGGCCAGGCGCACCTCGTCCGGCGCGGGCACGACCGCGGCCTCGGCGACCGCCTCGTGCTCCAGCAGCGCGCTCTCCAGCTCGAACGGGCTGATCTTGTAGTCGGAGGCCTTGAAGACGTCGTCGGACCGTCCGATGTAGGTCAGATATCCGTCCTCGTCCCGCGAGGCGACATCTCCGGTGCGGTAGTAGCCGCCGGCCATCGCCTCCGCCGTGCGGTCGGCGTCGCCGTGGTAGCCGGCCATCAGGCCGACGGGCCGTACGGACAGGTCGAGCGCGATCTCGCCCTCCGTCGCTCCCGGGGCGCCGGTCACCGGGTCGAGCAGTTCCACCCGGAAGCCGGGGCTCGGCCGTCCCATGGAGCCCGTCTTCAGCGGCTGGCCGGGGCTGTTGGAGACCTGGACGGCCGTCTCGGTCTGCCCGAAGCCGTCCCGGATGGTCACCCCCCAGGCCCGGCGGACCTGCTCGATGACCTCGGGGTTGAGCGGCTCGCCCGCGGCGACGGCCTCGCGCGGCGGGGTGGCGAGCCGGCTCAGGTCGGACTGGATGAGCATGCGCCACACCGTCGGCGGGGCGCAGAAGGTGGTGACGCCGGCGCGGTCCATCTCGGCCATCAGCCGGGCCGCGTCGAAGCGGGTGTAGTTGTGGATGAAGACGGTCGCCTCCGCGTTCCACGGGGCGAACAGGTTGGACCAGGCGTGCTTGGCCCAGCCGGGCGAGGAGATGTTCAGGTGCACGTCGCCCGGCCTCAGGCCGATCCAGTACATGGTCGCCAGGTGCCCGACCGGGTACGAGGTGTGGGTGTGCTCCACCAGCTTGGGGCGGGCGGTGGTGCCCGAGGTGAAGTAGAGCATCAGCGGGTCGTCGGCGAGGGTGGGGCCGTCGGGGACGAACGCGGCCGGGGCGGCGTAGGCGTCCTCGTACGGCTCCCAGCCCTCCTCGGGCGTGCCGCCGACGGAGATCCGGGTGTAGGAGCCGGGCACGTCCGCGAACTTGGCGGTGTCCTCGGCGCGTACGATCACGTGCCGGACCCGGCCGCGCTCGACGCGGTCGCGCAGGTCGGCGGGGCCGAGCAGCGGGGTGGCGGGGATGACGACGGCGCGCAGCTTCATCGCGGCGAGCGCGGTCTCCCACAGCTCGGCCTGGTTGCCGAGCATGACGAGGATGCGGTCCTCGGCGGCGACACCGCGAGCGCGCAGCCAGTTCGCGGCCCGGTCGGAGCGCTCGGACAGCTCGGCGAAGGAGAGCCGGGTCTCGGTGCCGTCCTCCTCCACGATGTGCAGGGCGGTGCGGTCGTTCCCGTCGGCGACGGCGTCGAACCAGTCCAGCGCCCAGTTGAAGTGCTCCGGGCGGGGCCACTCGAAGCCGGCGCAGGCGGTGGCGTAGTCCTCACGGTGTTCCAGCAGGAAGTCCCGGGCCCTGCGGAAGGTCTCCGTCGCCGTCGTCATCTGTCCTCCATGGGTGGTCCCGGGTTGGCTCCGGACCATTGCGGGGCGGCTCTGTCACATCGTGTAATCCGTGATGCGGGTCTCACCACCCCCGAACGGGGGTGTGGTGGGCACAGGTCCGTGACGAAAGGGCGAGCAGGTGACGGCGAACGCGTCCGGGGCGGCGGAGATTCGGGGTGCGCTGGTGCGGCTGCGGCGCGCGACGGGCCTTCCGGTCGCCTTCGGCGGCCTGGTCGAGCCGGGCCGGCCGCGGGTACGGATCAGCGAGCTGACGGGGACGGCGACGCTCGCGCTGAGCGCGCTGGCGGTGACCTCCGGCAACGGGCTCGGCGGCAAGGCGGTCGCGCTGGCCCGGCCGTGCGCGGTGACGGACTACTCGCTGTCCCGGCAGATCAGCCACGAGTACGACGCGGCGGTGGCGGCGGAGGGGCTGCGCTCGGTGCTGGCGGTGCCGGTGGTGGTACGGCGCCGGGTGCGCGGTGTGCTGTACGGCGCCCTGCGCACGGCCCAGCCGCTCGGTGACCGGACGCTCGGCGCGGCGGTGGCGGTGGCGCGGGACGTGGAGCAGGCGCTGGTGGTGCGGGAGGAGGCACGGGACCTGCTGGCGGCGGCCCGCCAGGAGCCGGCGGACGGGGAGGCGGCGGGCGGTGCGGCCTGGGAGCAGGTCCGCGAGGCCCACGCGGCGCTGCGCGCGCTGGCCCCGCGGATCGCGGACCCGGCCCTGCGCGCGGAACTCCTGAACGCCTGCGGGCTGCTCAGCGCCGCCGGGGCTCCGGCCCGGGCTCCGGTCGCGGCGGAGGGCGTGACCCTGGCCCCTCGGGAGCTGGACGTCCTGACGTGCGTGGCCGCGGGCGCCACGAACGCGACGGCCGCCGCCCGTCTGGGACTCAGCCCGGAGACGGTGAAGAGCTACCTCCGCTCGGCCATGCGCAAACTCGGCGCCCACACCCGCGGCGAGGCGGTGGCGACGGCCCGGCGGGCGGGCGTACTGCCGTAGAGACCGGACCGCGCGGCGTACCGCCCTGGTGCCCCGGGACCGTCTCCCGCGGCGGGGGGTTCCCGTGATCGGCCGACGGGAGACGGCCGGCGGGAGACGTCCCCGAGTGCCGTCGGCGCGGTACCTTCGAGGGGGCACGCTTGTGGGTTGTGTATTCAATCAAGTGTGGTTTGAATTCGGTTCTGCCGGGAGTGCTGTTATTTCCCTCACCATGCCGGGAGTCCGAAATTCAAGGGCGCGTTGCCTAGAATTTGGCCCGGACACGACACGAGGGGAGCGGTGACCGTGCGACGGGACTTCAAGGGCCCTGCGGGCTGCCGCTCCGACCTGGTCATCGGCCAGGAGGAGCCGTCCGCGGCGGCGCGCGAGCAGCTCGGTCGCGGCGGCAGTGTGCTGCTGCACGGGCCCGCCGGAATAGGAAAGTCGACCGTGCTGCGGGCATTGGCCGCCGAATATGCCCCGTCGGCCCGCACCGTGTTGCGCTGCTCCGCCACCGAGTCCGAATCGCATCTGCCCTTCCTGGCCTTGGCCGACCTCTTTGGTCTGGTCCTGGACGAGGTGGCCGCCGGCCTGCCCGCCGCGCAGCGCACCGCGCTGGAGTCGGCGCTCACCGGCCGCGGCGAGTCCACCCTCCAGCGCGACGGCCTCGCCCTGCGCCTGGCGGTGCTGTCCGTGCTGCGCGCGCTCGCCGCGAAGGGCCCCGTCCTGATCGTCGCCGACGACCTCCAGTGGCTGGACTCGGCCAGCGCGGAGCTGCTGGGCTTCGCCGCCCGCCGGCTGGGCGAGACCCCGGTGCAGATGCTGTGCGCGGTGCGCACCGAGGACGAGGAGTACGACCGCCACCTGCGTGCCTGCCCGCCGGACACCCTCTCGGTGCGCCTCGGGCCGCTCTCGCGCGGCCAGATCTCCGCCCTGCTCGACCAGCGCGGCTACACCGGCCTGCCGCGTTCCACGGTCCGTGAGATACACCGCACCAGCGGGGGCAACCCCCTGTTCGCCCAGGAACTGGGCCGTGCCCTGGCCGAGAACCCCACTCCGCCCCGGCCGGGCGAACCGCTGCCGGTGCCCACCTCGCTGCGCGCCCTGGTGCTCAGCCGCCTGGAGATGCTCTCCGACGACGCCCGCCGCACCCTCCTCGTGGCCAGCGCCGGCGCCCGCCCCACCCCGGCCCTGCTGCACGCGGCCGGCCGGGAGAACGCCGAGGCCGAGTGCGCCCAGGCCGCCGAACTCGGGCTGCTGGCCACCGAGCCGGAGGGTCCGGCCGTACGGTTCGCGCACCCGCTGATCTCGGCCGCGCTGTACGCGGAGGCGCCCGCGCAGGAGCGCCGCGCCGCGCACGCCGCCCTGTCCACCGCCGCCTCCGACCCCATCGAGCGCGCCCGCCACCTGGCCCTGGCCACCACCGGCACCGACCCGGACGTGGCCGCACGGCTCGCCGGGGCCGCCGTGCTGGCCCGGGACCGCGGCGCCCCGTCGGTGGCGGCCTCGCTGGGGCTGCTCGCCGCCCGGCACACCCCGGCCGACGGCACGCCGGGCCCGGACGAGCGCCGGCTCAGGGCGGCCGAGGACGCCATCACGGCCGGCGAGGTGGACCTCGCCCGGGACATCGCCCGCGAGGTGCTGACCCGGGCCACCGTGCCCGCGCAGCGGGTGCGGGCCTGGATGGTCGTGATCGAGGCGGCCGGGCAGGCGCTCGGCGACGTGGACGCCGCCTTCCCGCAGGCGCTGGCCGACGCCGGCGACGACCCGGGGCTGCTCGCCCTGGTCCGCTACCAGCTGGCCTGGCGTGCCCTGGTCGTTGAGGGCGACTTCGCCGAGGCCCGCCAGGAGGCCGCGCACGCCGCCGAACTGGCCGCGCGCGGCCGGGACCGGCGCACCGAGCTGATGGCACTGGCCTTCCAGGCCTCCACCGAGACCCTGATGGGGCACCCGGACGCCCCGGCCACCATCAAACGCGCCCTGAAGGAACCTCAGGACCCTTACGTCGCCTGCCACCACAACGGCGTCGGCTCCGCCCGCTTCCGCTGGCTGCTGATGAGCGACCAGCTCACCGAGGCGCGGGCGACCATCACCGCCCTGCTGCGCGAGGTGCGGCGGCGCGGCATGGTCGAGAGCGAGGTGCACTTCCTGCGTCTGCTCGCCGAGACCGAACTGCGCGCCGGGCACTGCGGCCGGGCCCTGGACCTGGCCCGGGAGAGCCTGCGGCTGGCCCGGGACACCGGCATCGGCGAGGGCCCCACCGCGATGCTGGCCTGCTTCGCCGAGGCCTCCGGCGGCGACACCGGGCGGGCCCTGGCACTGGCCCAGGAGGCGGTCCGGCACGCCGAGGAGGACGGCGACCAGATGTACCTCTCGCGGGCCCTGGCCGCCCTCGGCCACGCCCAGTTCGTGGCCGGTGATGCCCAGGCCGCCGTGGCGTCGCTGAGCCGGGTGCGGGAGCTGGAGCAGGGGCTCGGCGTCACCGACCCCGCCCGCGGCCGCTGGCACGGCGACCTGGCCGAGGCGCTGGTCCTGGTCGGCCGTCCGGAGGAGGCGCAGCAGGTCGTCGACGCCGCCCGCACGCAGGCGCAGCGGCTGGGCCGGGAGAGCGTGCTGGCCGTCCTCGACCGGTCCGAGGCGCTGGTGCGCGCGGCCCGGGGCGAGACCGAGGCCGCCGTCGTCCAGCTGACGTCCGCACAGGACCGGCTGGCGAAGCTGGGCACCGGGCTGGAGGAGGCGCGGGCCGCCTTCGCGCTGGCCCGGCTGCGCACCCGGCGGCCGGGCCCGACCTCGTACGAGGAGGCGGCGCGGCTGTTCCGGCGCTGCCGCGCGCTGCCGTGGCTGCGCCGGGTGGAGGCCGCCGCCACCCGTCCGGCGCAGCCGGACGCCGCCCCGGCGGGACCGGACGGGCCGGCCGCGCTGGACGGTCTGGCGGCGATGGAGCGTCAGGTCGCCGCGCTCGTCATGGAGGGCGCGACCAACCGCGAGATCGCCGGGCGGCTGTTCGTCAGTGTGAAGACGGTCGAGGCCACCCTGACCCGGGTCTACCGCAAACTGGGGATCCGTTCCCGGGTCGACATCGTCCGATTGGCGGCGGGCCGGCGCGCGAAGTGAGCGCGGCCCGGGTTGACTGACCGCATGGAGCCAGTGAGGGCCCCGGGCCGGGGCGACCGAGGGTTTTCCCTGCCCAACTCCCCCTAGGGGGTTCCCTCATTGGAGGCGGGTGCGCCGGACCCTAGCGTGAGGGACGTGCCGCTCGCCCGGGCACACGGGAGTCCGCGCACCGGATCCTTGGACTTCCGTGCTCCACCCCGCCCGTGCGAACCCCCACCGGCCGGCCCCCACGAGGAGACGCATGTTCGGCCCCACCCGCGCCAGACGGGCGCGCGGCAGACGGACCGCCGCCCCGCTCGCGGCCTGCGCCGCAGGCGCCGCGACCGTGCTGCTCACCGCCCCCGGCGCCGAAGCGGCCGCCCGCCCCGCCCACGACGTCCCCCAGCCGATCGTCGGCGGCACGCCCACCACGACGACCGCGTACCCCTTCGTCATGCAGGTCACGGACGCGTCCGGCAGGCAGTTCTGCGGCGGCACCCTGGTGGCGGCGAGGAAGGTGGTCACCGCGGCGCACTGCGTGGCCGGCGAGTCCGCCGCCGGTGTACGGGTGGTCGGCGGGCGCACCGACCGCGACGGCACCGACGGCACGGTGAGCGAGGTCAGCGGCATCTGGATCGACCCGGGCTTCACGGACGCCGCGAGCGGGGACGACGTGGCCGTCCTGACACTGTCGACGGAGATGCCGTACGCCACGGCGGCGTACGTCTCCCCCACCGACACGGGCGTGTACGCGGCCGGCACCACCGCCCGCGTCCTCGGCTGGGGCACCACATCGGAAAGCGGCGCCGCCTCCGACCAGCTGCGGACCGCGACCGTGCCGGTCGTGTCCGACGCCGACTGCTCGAGCGCCTACGGCTCCGACTTCGTCGCGAGCGACATGGTTTGCGCCGGATACTCCTCCGGCGGCACAGACACCTGCCAGGGCGACAGCGGCGGTCCCCTGCTAGTCGGGGGCGTCCTGGCAGGGATCACTTCCTGGGGCAACGGCTGTGCCAAGGCGGGTTATCCGGGTGTGTACACCCGGCTGACCACCTTCTCCACGCTGGTCACGGCACAGATCGGCTCCTGAAGGCCCCCGAGGACCCCTCGGGTGAATGCCAGGGGGCGTTGCGAGCCACCACGAGCGGCCCGCAACGCCCCCTCTCCACACCGGCGTTCCGCGTTCAGCGGCCGGCGGCGGACTTCCCGGTCGCGACCGGGACCGCCGCTCGCCCCGCGACGGAGCCGAACCGGATGTCGTACGACGCACCCGGATGCATGACGGACAGCATCCGCTGCCCCTCCTCGGTCACGTCCCGGCGCTGGGCCGCGGTCAGATCCGCGAACGCCTCGACGACCAGCGCGTCGTCCGTCAGCTGCCACAGCCCGGCCAGGAAGCCGTCGACGAGGAGGGTGCGGTGGGCCTGGTTGCCCGTCGTGGCGCGGCCCTTGTACCGGGGCGGGACGACACGGGTGCGGTCGGCGTGGGAGAGGAGCAGGTTGTCGTACTCGGGCAGGAAGCGGGGCGGGGCCGGGGTGTCCGGATCGGGGCGGGGCGCGTCGGGGAGGTCGAAGAGCTCGGCGCCGTTCTCGTCGCGGAAGGTGACCAGCCTCGGGCGGAGGCGTTCGAAGGCGTCGCGCAGCCGGGTCAGGCCCGCCCAGGTCTGCATGTCCTTCACCGAGGCCGGGCCGAACGCGCCGAGGTGGCGCAGGACGGCCTCGTCGACGGTGGGCGTCTCCCCGGCGGGCCGGCCGAACCAGCGTTCGGCGGTGGTCAGGGCCACCTGGCCGCTGCGGCCCCACAGTCCGCGCGGGGTGACCTGGACGAGCGGCAGCAGGCAGCGGGCGGCGATGCCGAGGGCCTGCGGGTCGGCGTCCGGCCAGGTCGCCGACAGCGCCTCACGCAGTTGCCTCATGGTGCGCGGCTCGGCCTCGACGAGGTCGCGGGCGAGCGCGGCGAGCCGGTCGAGGTCGACGCCCGCGAGCCCCCGCCGGAACAGGGCGAGTTCGCGCTCGCGGGCCGGCTGGACGAGGGAACGCAGGGAGAGGCAGTCGTCGGCGGTGTGGGTGTGGATGGTCGAGCGCAGGGTGACGATGCGGGCGACCTCACGGTCGGCCATCAGCCGGGACAGCTCCTCGGGTGCGAAGCCGTCGAGGCGGGCGGCCAGGGCGTAGTACGGCGGTCTGACGTTCTGCGCCTGGAGGCCGACGAGGTGCCGCACGGCGGCACCGGCGTCCAGCGGGGAGCGGCGCAGCAGCAGTTGCCGGGCCAGGGTGGCCCGGTTGAGCGCGCGTACCCCCAGCACGGGGGCCGTCGGCGAGGTCTTCGTACGGCTCGTCGCGGTGGTCGTCGCCCTCTTGGTCATGCCGGCACGGTAACGCTGATCGAGGACCGGTTCTGTCCTCTTGCCGGGCGTCAGTCAGGAATTCCGGTCGGTCCGCCCTGCGCCGTGCGCCGTAACCGTCGGTCGCCGTGCGCCGTAACCGTCGGTCCGCCGTGCGTCGAAACGCTGGTCCGCCGTGCCGTCGATCTGCTGTCAGTCCGCCTTCCGGATGTCCGCCAGGGTCGACTCGGGTTCCTCGGTGGCGGCGAGGTCGCCGAGGCTCACCATGCCGACGGGGCAGCCGCCGTGCTCGACGACGGGCAGCCGGCGCACGGCGTACTGGCGCATCAGATCGGCCGCGCGGTCGGTGGTGTCCTCGGGCGACAGGGTGACGACGGGCGGCCTGGTGCAGACCGACCCGGCGGTGGTGGTGTGCGGGTCGCTGCCGTAGGCCACGGCCCGGATCACGATGTCGCGGTCGGTGAGGACGCCGAACAGGTCGCAGTCGTACGCGACCAGGACATCGCCCACGTTCTGCTCGCGCATCACGCGGGCCGCGTCCTCCAGCGTGGTCATCGGCTCGACGGCCACCGCGCCGGGGGACATCACATCGCGCACTCGGTGGGTCATGGGGCACCTCCCGCAACGGGTCCACGGACGGCCTGCTGCCCGCCGCGTAGCCAGAAAGGGCGGTCCCAAACCGGCCGCCGGCGCCAAGGCCCCACGGGAGAAGGCACCCTGGATCTCCCCGCGGACGCCCCGGCGGCGCGCCTCATCCCGCCGGGTCCTGGTCCGGTGGGGGGCCGGCCAGCCAGCCGGTCCAGTGGTGGACGGCGACCGCGATCACCGGGCCGTCCGGCGGGTCCTGCCGGTACTGCGGGTACTTGCGGCGCAGCCCGGCGAGGGCGGCCTCGTACCGCTGCCGGGTCCCGGCGTCCGCCGTGTCGGGCGGCACGATCCGGGCGTCGCCGTCGGCGCGGGCCCACCACAGGCGGTCCCAGTCCTCGTCGAAGGCGTCGGCGAGGAGGCAGACGGCCGGGTTGGCCTCGATGTTGCGCAGCCGCTTGAGGTGGGTCGTGCGCTTCGGCTTGTGGTCGACGGCCGTCACGATGCCGTCGGCGCCGTCGGTGGCGAAGACCACCGGCACCAGGTGGGGGCGCCCCGCCTCGTCCACCGTGGCCAGCCGGGCCACCCGGGCGGCCGCGAACCGCCGCCGCGCCTGGTCGGGATCCATCCGTGGCACGGGCCTCGCTCCCGTCCTCGCTGCCATGTCGGTGTCCGTGACGGTGCCGGTGTCCGTGTCCGTGCCGGTCTCCGTGACCCGTGCCGGTGTCACCGAACCGTGACCGTGTCCGTCCGCCGCGCCGGGTACCCGTCCTGGGGCCGGTCGGCCACACAATGGGCGGCAGGTGCCGTGGGACACCCGACGACCGGCGGGACACCCGACGAAGGGAGAGGCATGCCGTGGCTTGCGGTTCCGCTGTGGGACGTGGCCAACGGGCAGGGCCTGCGCCAACTGGCCGAGCTCGGGCTCGCACTGCTGCTGTCGAGCCTGATCGGCTGGGAGAGGGAGGCACAGCAGAAGAGCGCGGGCCTGCGCACCCACACCCTCGTCGGGGTCGCCAGCGCGCTGATGATGGAGGTGTCGCAGCACGGCTTCACCAATGTGCTCGGCCTGCCGAACGTGTCCTTCGACCCGTCCCGGGTGGCCGCCCAGATCGTCTCCGGCATCGGCTTCATCGGCGGCGGCCTGATCTTCGTACGGCGCAGCGCGGTGCGGGGGCTGACCACCGCCGCCACCATCTGGCTGACCTGCGCGGTCGGCATGGCCTGCGGGGGCGGACTGCCGATCCTCGCCCTGGCGACGACCGCGCTGCACTTCCTCGTCGTACGCGGCTATCCGCACATCGCGGGGCGGTTCACCGGCGGCGGGGTGCCCGGCACGGTCGAGGTGCGGCTGACGTATCTGACCGGACGGGCGCTGCTGCCGCGGCTGATGGAGGCCTGTACCCAGCGGGGCTTTCGCATCCTGGAGGTCAGGGCCGACCGGCTGCCCGGCCGTACGGACGCCGCCGCCCGGGTGCTGCTGCGCCTGGAGGGCGCCGCCGACGCCGGACAGCTGGCCTCCGAACTCTTCCACGACGAGGGGGTCATCGACGTGCAGCTCGGTCTGGGCGAGGAGGACGACACGTAGACGACACGAAGGGGACGGGCCCCGCCCGAGCGGGCGTACGCGGTGCCCGCGGTGCATGGCATCGGCCGCGGCAGGGCACCCGGGGCGCACTGTGCACCGGCGACAGGACGAGCCGCGGACTCTGCTGACGGGGTGGTTCAGCTTCCCGGACGGGGAGGCGACCGCCGGGGACGTGCTGGCGCTGCACCGGGTGGAGGACGTGCTGCGGCGGACCGGGCCGGCGTACGACGTCGCCTGGAGCCCCGGGTTCCGGCCGGGCGGCCTGCATCTGGAGGACGTACGGCCCGAGCGGTACGGGCGGCTGGTGTTCGTGTGCGGGCCGCTGCACGGACCGCAGATCGAGCGGCTGCACCTCACGTTCGCGCACTGTGTGCGGGTCGCGGTGGGCGTCTCGGTGATCGACCCCGGCAGCCCGGCGGTCACCGGCTTCCACCGGGTGCTCGCCCGCGACACCCCGGCCGCCGAACCCGCCCTGGACCTGGCGGCGGGCGCCCCCGCCCTGCCGGCGAGGCCGGTGGTCGGCGTGGTCCTCACGTACGGGCAGCACGAGTACGGACCGGCCCGCCGTCACGACGCGGTCGCCCGGGAGGTGACCGCGTGGCTGCACGGCCGGGACTGCGCGCGCCTGGAGCTGGAGACCCGGCTCGACACCCATGACTGGCGGCTGTGCGCCACCCCCGCCCAGCTCCAGTCGGTCCTGACCCGCCTGGACCTGGTGGTCACCGACCGGCTGCACGGGATGGTGCTCGCGCTGCGGGCCGGTACGCCCGCGCTGGCCGTGGACCCCGTCGCGGGCGGCGCGAAGGTGACCGCTCAGGCACGCGCCTGCGGCTGGCCCGCGCTGGTGCCCGCGGAGCGGCTGGCCACGGCCGAGCTGGACCGCTGGTGGGACTGGTGTCTGACGTCGGGCCGGGCCGCGGCGCGGCGGCTGTGCGACGCGTTCGCGGCGGACGCCGGACGGGACGGCGCCGAGGGCCTGCCGGCGGCACTGCGGCCGCCGCACGCCGGTTAACACGGGGGCGCGCGGGCACTCGGAGCAGGACGCGGCAGGTAGCTCGGTCCCTGTAGGAGCAATAGTGTCGACAAGCCGACTCCCCGATCACGAACAGCGGATACTGGACGAGATAGAGCGCGCCCTGAGCCGTGACCGCCGGCTGGCCCGGCGGCTGCGCGCCTCGCGCCGCCGGGGCCCGGACCTCGCCAGAGCGGTCTCCCGGGTGGCGCGGTACGCGCCCCGGCCGTGGACGGTGGTGGCCCTGCTGGCCGTCTCCGTCGCCCTGATGACGGCGGGCATCGTCACCTCGGACCCCGGGGTGATCTGGGCGTTCGCCGTGGTGTGGCCGGTGGCGCTCTACGCCGTCTTCCGGCTGCTGTGCCGGCGATCGCGAACATCCTGAGCGAGACCGCCCTGGGCCCGCTCGCAGCCCGTTCGCCCCGTTCACCCCGTTTGCCCACCGAGGCCGGGGGACCCGCGTGGGCAGGAGGTGATCGTCGTGCCCGAGCCCGGAAGCAAGAAGTACGACGTCAAGCGCGCGAGGATGCGCAAGGAGGCGGAGCAGTCGGGTATCTCCGACCAGGACGCCGACAAGGCCGCGAACGAGGAACTCCAGCAGGACCCGAAGCTGCGCAGCAGCGGCCCGCGCACGGAGCGCGGCCGGGGCCCGAAGAGCGAACGCTCCGGGAGGACCGGCCGGTCCGGGAAGACGGGCTGAGCCCTCGGCCCGTACAGGGCCCGTACAGCGGCCTTTCGGTCCGTACCTCGGTCCGTACCTCGGTCCACACCTCGGTCCACAGCGGGACGGCGTCCCGTCCCGCTGCGGACCGTCCCCTCCTCACCCCGCCCTCACCCCGCTCCTCGTCCTCGCCCCGTCCGACGTCAGCCCGTGTAGCGGCGGGCCTTCGACCGGCGCTGACTGTCCTCCAGGAGCCGCAGCCGCCCCTCCACCTCGGGCGGCAGCACGCGCCGCTCGCGCAGCACCCAGGGCAGCGCGGCCAGCGCCGCGGCGAAGGCGCGCAGGGACGCCGTGTCGCGGGGCACCGTGCGGGCCAGGTGCAGGGTGCGGCGCAGCGCGGGCCCCGCCGGCCGGCGCAGCCAGGTGAACCACAGGGTGTTGCGGATGCCGTCCCGTCGGCGGCGGCTGGAGTCCCGTACCACCGAGGGATGATGATGGATCGTCAGCTGCTCGGCGTACGTCAGCCACCAGCCGTCGGCGGCCAGGTCAGCGGCCAGCAGTTCCTCCTCGCCGCCGAGCCACAGCCGTGGGTGGAAGCCGCCCGCGCGCCGGAACGCGTCGGTGCGCAGCACGGTCGCCGCGGCGAGGAACGAGCCGAGTGCCGGGCCGGGCAGCCAACCGGGCCCAGGGATGGGCGAGTCGCGCAGCTCTTCGACGATCGGGTCCTCGGTGCCGTCGGGTTCGACGAGGATACGGGCGGTGACGGAGCCGAGCGCGGCGTACCGGTCCAGGAGGTCGGCGGCGCCCGACAGCGCGCCGGGCGCCCACCAGGAGTCGTCGTCGCAGAAGGCCACATACGGGGTGCGGACCTGGCGCACGGCCAGGTTGCGGCCGACGGCGCCGAGGTTGCGGCCGGGCCGCAGCAGCCGTACCCGCGGGTGGTGGTGGGCCACGGCGGCGGAGGTGCCGTCGGTGGAGCCGTTGTCGGTGACGATCACCTCGGGCTGCTCGGGGAGCCGGGCGAGGTGGTCGAGGGTGCGCAGGAGTTCGGGACGCCGGTTGTGGGTGATGACCACGACGGTGGTGCGCGGATCGGTCATCCGGGGCCTCCGCGGTCCGTGTCGAGCAGATGGGCGGCGCGCTCGATGTGCGGGGGCAGGGCGCGGCGGGCACGGAGGGCGGCGGGCAGTCGGGTGAGCGTCTCGTGCAGGGCACGGCGGGCCTGCGGGTCGCGGCGGGCGTCGGCGGCCAGGGCGCGGGTGCGGGCGAGGGCGTGCGGCAGGGGCCGGCGCAGCCAGGCGGTGAGGAGTTCGTTGCGGCGCATGACCGCGGGGCGGTCGGGGCGCGGGCCGGATGCCGGATGGTGGTGGGCGACCACGTCGGGGCAGTGGGTGACGCCCCAGCCGCGCGTGGCGAGGTCGTAGGCGAGCAGGGTCTCCTCGGCGCCGAAGAAGAGCAGGGGGTGGAAGCCGCCGGCGTCGAGGTAGGCGGTGCGGCGGACGACCGAGGCGCAGGCGAGGAAGCCGAGGACCTGGGTGCCGGGCAGGTCGGTGGCCTCGCCGAGCGGGGAGTCGGCGAGCACCTTGTTCAGCGGGTCGGGTTCCTGCTCGGGGCCGACCAGGGTGCGGGCGGCGAGCAGGCCGAGCCGGGGGTGGTCGTCGAAGAGACGGGTGGCCCGCGCCAGGGCGCCGGGCGCCCACCAGGAGTCGTCGTCGCTGAAGGCCACGTAGGGGGTGTGCAGGGCGCGGACGCCGTGCGTGCGGGCGAGGGCGCCCCGGTTGAACGGCAGCGGCAGGACCCGCACCTGCGGGAACTCGCGTGCGAGCAGGGCTCGGGTGTCGTCGGTGGAGGCGTTGTCCGCGACGACGATCTCGGGGCGTTCGGGGAGGGCGAGCAGATGGCGGAGGGTGACGGCCAGGCCTGCGGAGCGGTTGCGGGTGGCGATGACCACGCCGACGGGTGCGTGTTCCATGGATCTGGTCCACCTCGGTCAGTTCGGCGGCTCGGGGAGCGCGTCGAAGGCGTCCAGGACCTCTTCGGTGCTGATCCTGAGCAGTGCGGGGTCGGGGCGGCGGCCGTGCGGGTCTCCCTCCGGGCCGTGCCACAGGGCGCGGTGGCGGGGGTCGTCCGGGGGCGGTCCCCAGCGGCTGGGCGGGACCGGGCCGCACAGGGTGAGCGACGGGGTGGCGTGGGCGACGGCGAGGTGCGCGATGCCGGTGTCGCCGCTGACGACGGCGCGGGCGTGGGCGACCAGCGCGGAGAACCGCGCGAGGGGCAGGCCGCCGCCGAACACGTCGGTGTCGGCGAGCCGGGCCCTCTTGGCGAGGGTGGCGACGAGGTCGCCCTCGTCTGCTCCCCCGGTGACGACGACCCGGTGGCCGCGGGCGCGCAGGGCCTCGGCGACGGCGGCGAACCGGCGTACCGGCCAGCGGCGGGCCGGTGATCCCGCGCCGGGGTGCAGCACGACCGCGCCGGGGGCCGGGGAGTGGGCGGTGGGCGGCGGCAGCCGCAGGTCGGTGGGGTCGGCGGGGACGCCGTACCAGCGCAGCAGCCTGCACCAGCGGTCCCGCTCGTGCTCGTCGGCGTACCAGGGCGGCCCCTCGACGCCGGGTGTTGCCGGATGCGCGAAGGCGAACAGCCGCCCGGGGCCCAGGTCCGCGAGGAGCCGGTGGCTGGGCGGCCCGTTGCCGTGGAGGTCGACGGCGACCTGAGGGGGCGGGCCGGTCCAGTCGAGGGCGCTCGGTACGGCCCGTCCGGGCGCGGAGGCGGGAAGCAACCGGTCCACGGCCCCCGTCGCCGCCGCGAGCGGCCCGAACTCGGCGGGCGCGGCCAGCACGATCTCGTGCCGGGGAAACCCCCGCCGCAGCCCCCGCAACGCCGGAACCCCGGCCAGCAGATCCCCGAGCCCGAGCGCCCGAAGCACCAGCAGCCGCCGGACGCCGGCCGCCTCCGGCCCGGGTGAGCCCGCGGTCCGGCTCTCGCCGGTCGGCCCGCCCGCCCCGTCCGAGCCGCTGGGGGCGGTCATCGCGCGCCCTCCGCCGCCCTGGTCATCAGGGCCGTCGAGGAGCGGCCGTCGAGGTAGGGGAGCAGGACGGCCTGGCCGCCCCATGCGTCCAGGAGGGCCGCTTCGGGGAGTTCGGCGCCGGCGTAGTCGCCGCCCTTGACCCAGACGTCGGGTCGGAGTTCGGCCAGGAGGCGTTCGGGGGTGTCCTCGTCGAAGACGGCGACGGCGTCGACGCAGGCCAGGGCGCGCAGCACCCGGACACGGTCGGCGAGCGGGTTGACCGGGCGGCCGTCGCCCTTGCGGCGGCGTACGGAGGTGTCGGAGTTGACGCAGACGACCAGGCAGTCGCCGATCCTCCGGGCGGCCTGGAGCAGGCCGACGTGTCCGGCGTGCAGCAGGTCGAAGCAGCCGCCCGCGGCGACGACGGTGCCGCCGGTCGCCCGGACCTTGGCGACCAGGCCGGCCGGGTCGTCCGGGTCGTCCGCGTCGTCCGCCGAGGGCACGGTGCCTGCGGCGCGCGGGGGGCCGAGCAGGCCGGCCGCCCCGCCGGCGCCGACGAAGGCGGTCGCCGCGGTGACGGCACCCTCGACGGCCTCCCCGACGAGCGCGCCGTCCGCGAGCTGTCCGGCCGCCGTGGCGGCGAAGCGGTCGCCGGCGCCGCACGGGTCGCCGTGGTGGGCGGCCGGCACCGGCACCAGCAGGGGGTGTTCGCCGTACGACAGCAGGGCGCCGCGTGCGCCGAGGGTCACCGTGACCGCGGCGACCCGCCAGTGCCGTACGAGCGCGCAGGCCTCGTGGGCGACGGTGCGCAGCTCGCTGCGGGGCGCGTCGCCGCCGTCGTCGTTCTGGTCCGCGGTCAGGGCGGCCGCGAAGCCGTGGGCCTCCGCGCGGGCCGGCGTGACCAGGCGGGCGCCCGCCACCGGCGGCCCGCCGCGCGGGTGCGGGTCCCAGACCTCCGGGGGGCGCCCGCGCAGCTCGGCCCGCAGGGTGTCCGCCGCGCCCCGGCCGTAGTCGGAGACGAGGACGGCGGAGGCCGCGGCGAGCGCGGCGCGGGCCTCGGCGGTGGCCTCGCGGGCGCGGCCGGCGCCGTGGTCGAGGCGGACGACCGGGCGGCCCTGGGCCAGGACGCGGGTCTTCTGCGGCACCTCGCCGCTCATCGGGAGCGGGACGACGGTCAGAAAGGGGTCGAGGAGCCGGCGCAGTTCCCGTCCGGCCGGGCCGTCGTCCAGGGCGGTGATCAGGGTGACGTCGCGGCCGTCGCGGGCGGCCAGGTAGGCGGCGAGGGCGGCGCCGCCCGGCCGTACCCGTTCGGCGCAGTCGGCGACGACCGGGACGGGCGCGTCGGGCGCCAGCCGGTCGGCGTGTCCGGTCAGGTCGCGGTCCAGCAGGGCGTCGCCGACCACGACCAGGGGTGCCTTGCCCGTCATGTCACCTCCCGCCCCCTGCCAGCGCCGCGTCGAACGCCGCGCAGACCATGTGCACCGCCACCAGGTGGAGTTCCTGCACGGTGGCCGTGGAGGCCCCGGCCGCGCAGAGCGCCTCGTCGCTGCCCGCGCTGAGCGGGTTGGGCGCCGGTCCGGTCAGCGCCCACACACGCAGGCCGGCGGCGCGGCCCGCGTCGGCGGCGGACAGCAGGTTGGCGCTGGCGCCGCTGGTGGACAGCAGCATCAGGACGTCGCCGGGGCGGCCGTGGGCGCGCACCTGGCGGGCGAACACCTCGTCCACGCCGTAGTCGTTGGCGATGGCGGTGGTGCTGGAGGTGTCGGCGTGCAGGGCGATCGCGGAGAACGGCGGGCGGTCGTCGCGGTAGCGGCCGACGAGTTCGGCGGTGAGGTGCTGGGCCTGGGCGGCGCTGCCGCCGTTGCCCGCGGCCAGCAGCCGTCCCCCGCCGCCGAGGACGGCGGCGAGCCGTTCGCCCCAGCGCTGGGTGATGTGCGCGCATGCGCGGAACCGTCCGAGGGCGGTGAGGAGTTCGTCGCAGTGCCCGGCGACGGCCGGTGTGTCGACGCTCATGACGTCACCTCCGGGGAGCCGGTGGCCATCTCACGCCACCTCCGAGTCCAGTGCGCCGTCGGCGGTGCCCCTGGCCCGCCGGTAGACCTGTTCCGCGCCGTCGGCGACGCGCCGCCAGGTGAAGCGGGCGAGGACGCGTTCCCGGCCGGCCCTTCCGTAGCTGCGGCGCAGCCGTTCGCTGCCGAGCAGTTCGCGGGCCGCGGCGGCGACGGCGACGGGGTCGCCCGCCCGGACCAGCCGGCCGGTGCGCCCGTCGGCCACCGAGTCGCGGTGGCCGCCGACGTCCGTGGCGAGGACGGGCACCGCGCACGCCATCGCCTCCAGCGGCACGATCCCGAACGGCTCGTACACCGGCGTGCACAGCACCAGGTCGGCGCCGCGCATCAGCGCGGGCATGGCGCCCGGGTCGACGGCGCCGAGCAGCCGTACCCGGTCGGCGACGCCCTCGGCCACGGCCAGTTTCAGCAGCCGTTCGGCCTCGGGTTCGGTGTGCAGCAGCTCGGCCGGCGGGCCGCCGGCGACGAGGAGTTCGGTGTGCGGGATCCGGGTGAGGGCGCGGATCGCCTGGTCGTAGCCCTTGCGGGGGACCAGCCGGCCGCAGGCGAGCAGCCGGTGGCGCTGGCCCCGGACGGGCGCGGGGGCGCCGGTGGGGTCGGCGCCGGGGTGGAAGTGGGCGGCGTCGACACCGCAGGGCACGACGGACACCCGGCGCGGGGAGATGCCCATGTCGGCGAGTTCGTGGACCTCGTCGGTGCAGGTCGCCAGGACGCGTTCGCAGGTGCGTCCGATCTGCCGCTCGACGCCGACGCGTTCGACCGGGCTGGTGTCGGCGCGGCCCTGGTGGCGGCGCTTGACGGTGCCGAGGGCGTGGAAGGTCTGCACGACCGGGATCCCGTGCGGGGCGGCACCGAGCAGGGAGGCCATGCCGGACATCCAGAAGTGGGCGTGCACCACGTCGGGCCGCTCGCGGCGCCAGACGCGCGCCAGGTACGCCCCGAAGGCCGGCATGTGCTCGAACAGCGCGTCCTTGGGAAGGGCTTCGGGCGGTCCGGCCGGTACGTGTTCGACGACGCCGCCGCCGGGCAGCGGCACCCGGTCGGGCAGGCCGGGGGCGTCGCGCCGGGTGTAGACGGTGACGTCGTGTCCGCGGCGCGCCAGTTCCTCGGTGAGCCGGGCGACGTACACGTTCTGGCCGCCGGCGTCCACCCCGCCGAGCGCGGCGAGCGGGCTCGCGTGCTCGGACACCATGGCGATCCTCATCGGGTCACCTCCTTCAGCAGCCGCTCCCAGTCGTCGAGGAAGCGGGTCAGCCCGTAGCGGGCGAGCGCGGCGGTCCGCGCCCGTTCGCCGGCCGCGCGGGCGTGCGCCGGGTCGGCGACGAAGTCCCGTACGGCGTCGGTCAGTACGTCGATGCGGTTGGAGACCACTCCGGCGCCCGGGGGCACCGCCTCGGTGACCTCGGTGGTGGCGAGGGCGACCACGGGCATGCCGAGGTGCATCGCCTCCAGCAGGGACAGCCCGAGGGAGGTCCAGCGGACCGGGTGGAGGTAGACGCGGCGCCTGGCCATCTCCCGGTGCAGCTCGCGCTGGACCAGTTCGTGCGAGCGGCAGCGTCCGGGCGGCAGGCCGAGCCGGCCGGCGAGCCCGTCGGTGCCCATGCCGAAGACGTCCAGCGGGGCGGCCCGCGCGAAGGCGGGCAGCAGGTCGGTGCCGGTCGTACGGCCGCGCCGGACCGGCTCGTTGACGACGACCGCCGCGTGCGGCAGCTCTCCGGTCCACAGTGGGCCGGGGTCGACGATGCCGTGCTCGATGACGGCGGTCTCGGCGCCCGCGGCGTCCCACATCAGCCGGTTGAAGTGGGTGACGTGCACGAGCGGGATGTCGCCGGGCAGGCCGGCGACGGGGTGCCGGGTGTCGGGGACGTCTCCGTGGGGGGCGTTGTGCTCCAGGTACACCATGGGCGGGCGGCGCCCCAGCCACCGCCGTACGAGCTCGTACTCGTGCGGGCGTTGCAGGACGACGAGGTCGACGCCGGCGTCCCGCAGCCGCTCCGGCGGGAGTTCGATCACCGACTCGGGCCAGTCGAAGGTGCGGGCGCGGCCGAGGCCGTCGGGTCCGCGGCCGGGGGTGACGGGCACGAGGCAGGTGTGCGGGCCCTGGACGAACGCGGTGGTCCAGGAGCCGTGCACGTGCCAGATGAGGATCCTCATGCCGTCATCACCTTCTCCACGGCGGCGAGCACGTCGTGCGTGGTCACCGACTCCAGGCAGGGGTGCCCGGGCACCGGGCAGGTCCGGGCGCGGCTGCCGGCGCAGGGCGCGTCCTGGTTGCCGAGCAGCACGTACGGCACTCCGTAGGGGCGCCAGCGCTCGGCGGGCACGACCGGCGCGAACAGCGAGACGACGGGGGTGCCGACGGCGGCGGCCAGGTGCGCGGGCCCGGTGTTGCCGGTGACGACCGCGCCGGCGCCCGCCAGGACACCGGAGAGTTCGGCGGCTCCGGTGCGGCCGCCGAGGTCGAGACCGCGCCCGCCGGCCACGCGCGAGGTCAGGCCCTTCTCCCCGCGGCCGCCGGTGACGACCACCCGGTGTCCGGCCGCGGCGAGTTCGCGCACGGCCTGCGCGCAGCGCTCCGGGCTCCAGGCACGCGCGGGGACGCTGGCGCCCGGGTGCAGCACGACGTACGGCCCGGGGCCGGTCAGGCTCGTGGTGTCCGGCGGGGGCAGCACCCGCAGCCGTCCCTCGTCGGCGCGCGGGAAGCCCGCGGCCCCGGCGAGGTCGAGCGCGGCCTCGGCCTCGTGGGCGTGCGGGGCGCGCCGGTGGCGTACGTCGAGCAGGGAGCCCGGGTAGTCCACGCTGTCGGCGGCGATGTGCGGTACGCCGGCCAGGCGCAGCAGCAGCGCGGTGGGCAGCGGGGACTGGTGGTGGGAGGTCAGCACGAGGGCGGTGTCGGCGTCGAGGGAGGCGAGGGAGTCGAGCACCTTGTCGGTCTCGGCGCGGTCGACGGGCGGCGGCTCGAAGGAGGCCCAGGGCGCGTCCCACACGAGGATCTCGTCGACGCCGGGCAGCAGCCGGGCGGCGGGTTCGCCGCGCGGCCCGCACAGGAGGGTGACCTGCTCGGCGCGGGCGGCCACGGCACGGACGGCGGGCCCGGCGAGCAGCACGTCGCCGAAGCTGTCGAGTCGGGTGACCAGAGCCTTCATCGCGGCCTCCGGGTCTTCATCGCGGCCTCCGGCCGGTTCGTTCGAGCGCCGGCCGCCCGGGGCCGGTGGTGGCGTGGGCGGTCTCGGCGGGGCGTTCACCGGCCAGGTCGCGGCCCCACGGCGGGCCGGTGAGCACGGCGCGCACCGCCGTCAGCAGGTCCGGTGCCACATGGTCGGCGGCGGCCGTCTCCTGCGGGCGGGTGACCGGGGTGGGGACGAGGATGCCGTCGGCGCCCGCGCGGCGGGCGGCCTCCATGTCGGCGCCGATGTCGCCGATCACCGCGACGGCGTCGGGCGGGGTGCCCATCCGCCCGGCCGCCCGGAGGATCAGACCCGGCTCCGGCTTGCGGCAGGGGCAGCCGTCGCCGGGGCCGTGCGGGCAGACGGCCCACACGTCGAAGGGGCCGAGGAGTTCGTCGACACGCTCGTCGACTCGGCGGACGTCCGCGGTGGAGATCAGTCCACGGGCCACGCCGGACTGGTTGGTGACGACGCCGGTTCCGATGCCGCCCGCGCGCAGCAGTTCCACGGCCTCGCGGGCGCCCTCGACCGGGCGGACCCGTTCGGGGTCGCCGTTGTAGGGGACGTCTTCGACGAGGGTGCCGTCCCGGTCGAACAGGACGGCCCTGACCGGGGGCACGGACCTGGCCGGGCCCGGGGACCTGGCCGGGCCCGGGGACCTGACCGGGTGCACGGACCTCATCGGGTGCATCGGCCTGATCGGGTTCACGGGGCCACCTCCTGCCAGGCGGGGGCCGCCCGGTGGCGCCACATACCGCTCAGCCAGTGCCAGCTGGCGGCGGGCGGGATGAGGACGCTGGTGACGGCCATGGTGGTCACCTCGTACCGGGTGCGCGGCCCGGGCGCGATCCGCGCCCAGGCGAACTCCGCGGTGCCCGCCGCCCAGCCGAGCGCGGCGACGGCGGCGGCCCGGCGCCGCCCGGACGCGGCCAGCGCGCAGGCGGCCACGCCCGCCGCGGTGACGGCGAGGTGGGAGCGGATGCGTCCGCGCGGCGCGACCGCCTTGTGCCACCAGTCGGGACCGTGCAGACGCAGCATCAGCGCGTCGTCGGCGTTGCCGCGTTGGGCCCGCAGCGACACCCAGCGGTCGGCCGGGCGGACGGGGTGGCGGGTGGTGCGGCGGCCCTGGCGGATGCGCCAGCCCGCGTCGAGGACGCGCAGGGCCAGGTCGGCGTCCTCGCGGAAGGCACGCCGGAAGCGTTCGTCGAAGCCGGCGACCTGCTTGAGGGCGTCGGTGCGGTAGGCCATGTCGGCGGTGATCCAGCGGGCCCGCGCGAGGGCGGCGGTGCCCCGCTCCCAGTCGGTCGGCCGGCGTTCCCCGGGCAGGGGGACGGCGATCACGCCCTGCACGGCGGCGGTGTCCGGGCTCGACTCGGCCAGGTCCTGGACCAGCTGGTCGCACCAGTGCGGGCCGACCTGCACGTCGTCGTCGAGGAAGGCCACCCAGGGCGTGGTGACCGCGCGCAGCCCGGTGTTGCGGGCGGCCGCCGGTCCCCGGCCGCCGCTGGTGAGCACGGTGGTGCGGGCGCTCAGGTCGCCGAGCACGCTCAACGGGTGCTCCAGGGCCCCCGGTTCGGGCTCGGGCCGGTCGTCCACCAGCACGATCTCGTCCGGCTGGGGGCCGTGCGCGGCGGCCAGCGCGGCCAGGCAGTCGGCCAGGGTGTCCCGCGCCAGGGTGGGGATCACCACGGCGTAGGAGGGCCCGGTGGCGCGGGGACCGGCCGGGCCGTCGGGGCGGCTCACCTGTACGCCCTTCCCCTGCGCACCGCGTACGGACCGATCGCCAGCAGGTCGACGGGCGCGGAGCCGAAGCACTCCAGCGCGTCGCGCGGGTCGTCGACCATGGGCCGGCCGGCGGTGTTGAGACTGGTGTTGACGACGACGGGCAGCCCGGTGCGCCGCTCGAAGCCGCGCAGCATCCGGGCGACCAAGGGCTCCTGCCGCTCGTCGACGGTCTGGATGCGGGCGGTGCCGTCGACGTGCACCACGGCCGGGACGCGGTCGCGCCAGTCGCGGTGGACGTCGTGCACGAAGAGCATGTACGGGCTCGGCAGCGGCCCGTGGAAGAGTTCGTGGGCGCGTTCGGCCAGCACCATGGGCGCGACGGGACGGAACTCCTCGCGGCCCTTGACCCGGTTGAGCCGTTCCAGGTTCTCGGCCCGGCCCGGGTGGGCGAGCAGGGAGCGGTGGCCGAGGGCGCGCGGTCCGTACTCGCCGCGCCCCTGGAACCAGGCGACGATGCCGTCGCGGGCCAGTTCCTCGGCGACCGCCTCGGCGATGTCGCCGGGCCGCTCGTAGGGTACGGCGGCCTGCTCCAGCCATCCGCGCAGCTCGTCGTCGCTCCAGCTCCGTCCGAGGTCGGCGCCGGGCATCGGCTCGGGGACGGCTCCCTCGCTCGCGGCCAGGTAGAGGGCGCCGCCGAGCGCGGTGCCGGCGTCCCCGGCGGCCGGCTGGACCCACACGTGCCGGTAGGGGCCCCGTGCGGCGATCCGGGAGTTGGCCACGCAGTTGAGGGCGACACCGCCCGCCATGGTGAGGGCGTCGCCGCCCGCCTCGCCGTACAGCCAGTGGACGAGTTCGAGGAGTACCTCCTCCAGGACCGCCTGGCCACTGGCGGCGAGGTCGGCGTGCTCCTGGGTCCAGGGTTCGTGCGGGGCGCGCGGCGGGGCGAGGGCGGCCCAGTCGACGCCGTGGGCGCGGAAGCCGCCGTCGCCGGCGGCGTGGACGTGCGTGCGCAGCCGGGACAGGAAGCGGGGCTTGCCGTAGGAGGCGAGCGCCATGACCTTGTACTCGTCGCTGCTGCGCAGGAAGCCGAGGTGGTCGGTGAGCTCCTCGTAGACCAGGCCGAGGGAGTCGGGCAGGGCCTGTGCGGCGAGCGTGTCGAGCTTGCCGTCGTGGAAGCGGCCGGCGAGATGGGAGGCGGCCTCGCCGCGGCCGTCGAGGACGAGGACGGCGCTGTCGGGGTGCGGGGAGGCGGGCCCGGCGGAGGCGGCGTGCGCGATGTGGTGCGGGACGAAGACCACCTTGGCGGGGTCGAGTCCGGGCAGCGCCTCGGCGAGGAACTCGGGGGCGCGGCGCGCGTACTCCAGGCGCAGCGGGTCCCAGGGGTCGAACAGGCCCATGTCGGCGGCCGGGCGGGCCAGCGCGGGGTCGAAGGAGTAGGTGACGGCGTCCAGTTCGCCGGGCCGGACGCCCGCGTGCTCCAGGCACCAGCGGGCGGAGAGTTCCGGCAGCTCCCACGCGGAGAACGGCACCGGGCGCTTGCCGTGCTTGCGTCGGCTGAAGCGCTCCTCCTCGGCGGCCGCGACCGTGCGGCCGTCGACGACGAGGGCGGCGGCCGGGTCGTGGAACAGGGCGTTGATACCAAGGATGCGCATGGGGGTGGGCTCCGTCCCGTTCGGCGATGGTTCGGCGGGTGGGGACCGCTCGGCGCGCCGGTCGCTTCGGGCTTCTGTGTGCCGCGACTCAGCTGTCTCAAACACGTGAAGTCAACTGATGCCGGGAAAAGCCGAATTTTCGCAATACGTCACTGTTTGCACACGCAATGTGAACGCCGCTGGCCAGGAGGCGGCAGTACGGTTCGGGACACCGCGGTCTACCGCTGACGCGGCAGCGTCAGGTGGCGGCCTCAGGCGACGGCCTCAGGCGGCGGCCTCAGGCGGCGGCTCAGGCGGCGGCCGCGCGGGCGAACCAGCCGATGGTGCGTTCCAGCCCCGCGTTCCAGGCCACGCGCGGCTCCCAGCCGAGCCGCTCACGGGCGAGCCGGGTGTCGGGCCGGCGCCGGGCGGGGTCGTCGACGGGCCGGTCGACGAACCGGATGCGGGAGGCGGAGCCGGTGAGCTCCACGATCCGGCGGGCCAGCTCCAGGACGGTGATCTCGTCGCCGCCGCCGATGTTCACCGGGCCGGTCTCCGCGGCGGCGGCCAGCGCGAGGATGCCGTCGACCGTGTCGTCGACGTAGCACAGCGACCGGGTCTGGCTGCCGTCCCCGGCGACGGTGAGGGGCGCGCCGTCCAGGGCCTGCGCGATGAAGGTGGGTACGGCACGGCCGTCGCCAGCGCGCATCCGGGGGCCGTAGGTGTTGAAGATGCGGACGATGGCGGCGTCGGTGCCGCGGGCTCCCCGGTGCGCGGTGACCAGGGCCTCGGCGAAGCGCTTGGACTCGTCGTAGACGCTGCGCGGGCCGACCGGGTTGACGTTGCCCCAGTAGCTCTCGCGCTGCGGGTGCTCCAGCGGGTCGCCGTAGACCTCGGAGGTGGAGGCGAGCAGGAAGCGGGCGCCGTCGGTGCGGGCGCGCTCCAGGGCGTTGCGGGTGCCGCTGCTGCCGGCGTCGAGGGTCTGCAACGGCAGCCGCAGATAGTCGGCGGGCGAGGCCGGGCAGGCGAAGTGCAGGACCAGGTCGAAGCGGCCGGGCAGACCGCGCAGGGCGTCGGGGTCGGTGACGTCCGCGCGGACGAAGCGGAAGCCGCGTCGCCGCTCCAGTTCGGCGATGTTCGCGTGGGTGCCGGTGGACAGGTCGTCCAGGCACAGCACGCCGGTGCCGGCGTCGAGCAGCCGCGCACACAGATGGGATCCCACGAAGCCGGCTCCACCGGTCACCAGCGCCCGGCGCCAGTCGCGTCCACTCACGGGGCTCTCCTCCCTCTCGCCTTCACTCGCGTGTCGGCTGAGTAACCCCGTGGCCGCACGGGCACACATCGGCCCCCACCGGCCCGCCGGACGGCCATCGATTACTTGTTCTACTCCGTGGGTTGCCGCGTCGGCTCGGTGGTGAGGTCGCGCCGGTAGCCGATTCCGGGCAGCCCGGCCACGGTCGTCTCCCCCACGGCGACGAACCCGTTGCGGGCGAGCACGGTCATGGAGGCCCGGTTGCCGAGGGTGGTGACCGCGGTGAGCGTGTGCAGCCCGTACGTCCCGGCGGCCAGCCGGCACACCTCCCGCACGGCGGCCGTCGCGACACCGCGGCCGGCCGCGTGCTCGCCGATCCGGTAGCCGAGCTCGGCCGATCCGTCGGCGACGTCGACGAGGTTGACGCGGCCCAGCAGCGCGCCCTGTTCGTCCACGACGACGTGGAAGTGGCAGACACCGGCGTCCTGTTCGGCGAGCCGGTCGCGCAGCATGGCGGCGAAGTCCGCGAAGTACGCGTCGCCGCGGTCGGAGATGAACCGGGTGAAGTACCTCCGGTTCTCCCGTTCGAAGGCCAGCAGGGCATCCGCGTGGTCGGGCCGCAGCCGCTGGAGGATCAGCATGGCCGCGAGCATACGGCCGGGCGAGTGACCCGTGAACGAACCTGCCGGTGCGGGGCCCCGGTTGCCTACGATCATCGCGTGGTCGACTTCTTCCTCGAACGTACGGCACCGCTCCCCCTCGACGAGGCCTGGCGGCGGCTCACCGAATGGCCCCGCCACGCCGACGCGGTGCCGCTGACCCGGGTCAGCGTGCTCACGCCGGAGCCCACCGGCGTGGGCACGCGCTTGCGGGCCCGTTCCGGCATCGGCCCGCTGGCCTTCGACGACGTCATGGAGGTGACGGTCTGGCGCCCGCCCGCCGACGGCGAGGGCGGGCTGTGCCGCCTGGAGAAGCGCGGCCGGGTGGTGCTGGGCTGGGCGGAGATCGAGGTCCTGCCGGGCCCCGGGGGCCGCAGCCGGGTCGTCTGGCGGGAGAATCTGCGGGTGCGCTTCCTGCCCCGCGCCCTCGACGGCGCGCTGGAAAGCGTGGCCCGCCGGATGTTCGGGCGGGCGGTCAACCGGCTGCTCAGAACGCCGCGTTCGGCACCGCGGCGCTGAGGCCGGCGGCCGGCCGGTCAGGGAGCGGCGTCGGGCCGGGACAGCTTGTCCCGTCGGTCACGATCGCCGTCGCTGCGGGTGCTCAGGATCGTGTCGCAGATCTCGCGGAGCTTGTCCGTCGCCTGCTTGGAGAACAGCCCGCACAGGCCCGCGATGCCGGCGAAGCCGTACGGGTTCGTCGCCCCGGCTCCCGAGCTGCCCGCGAACAGACCTCCGCGCAGCAGGAAGTAGACCAGCAGGGCGAGGGCGACACCGATGCCGGCCCGCAGCAGGTACCACCACAACCAGCTGGCGTACAGCCGCCGATTGCCCACGTAGGTCGCGAACGACGTCGCCGCGTGGACGAAGCTGCCGAGCGCGCTGCAGCAGATCACGGCGAGCATCATGGCGGTGTCGGCCGTGAGCGCCCAGTGGCCGAGGCCGAACGGCGACCACCGGGCGGCCCCGGCCGTCGCGGACTGCTCCTGGACCAGGCGGAGCAGCACCGGCCACAGACTCAGCAGCGCCCCGCACAGCACGACGACGTCGGTCAGCAGGAAAACGCCCAGGACAACGGTTCCCCAGGCCGAGAGCCGTCGTGCCGGGTCTGCGTCGGGCACCGTGGCCACGGCCGGCGTCCGTTCGTCCCCGCCGGCGACCGCCGGGTCCCCTGCCGTGCCCTGCCCGGCCGTTCCCGGCGCCACCTCTGCCCCTGCCACCCGTCCCCCTTCGCGACACCCGCCCCGCTGCGGCACCCGACGGCGCCGCGACCGGCTGCCCACTGTGCAGGCCGGGCACCGGCCCTCGCAAGTGCGCTGTGCGAGTGCGCTGTGAGAGTGCGCTGTGAGAGTGCGCTGTGCGAGGGAGAGCAGCGCCGAACGGCTAAACTCCAAAGGCTCTGGCGCGACGGCAAGGGGGCGGTTCGGTGAGCGGCAGTGGGGTGGAGAGCGTCAAGGAACAGCGCCTGGTCTCACGTCTGAGGCACGAGCTGACCGAGGGAACCAGAAAGGTCGCCTTCATCACGGGCTCGGGGGTCAGCCTGGGCGCGATCCCCGGCGTGGACGGGATCGTGGACCACATGAGCGCCATCCCCTCCGACTTCGACGACAAGCTGATGTTCAAGAGGGAACTCAAGAACCGGTCGGGGGGCGACAAGTACCAGGCCGCCGCAGCGCTGTTGAAGGACATCCGCGGGCAGGACGGGCTCAACCTGGCGATCCGGCGCGCCGTCCTCGAGGCCTGCACGGGGCTCGGGCCACAGGAGCGCTTCCTCCTCGCCGAGCGCGAGGACAAGGACGAGTTGAAGGACGCCGAGTACAACACCGGCCTGTGGAAGCTCACTCCGGCTGTGGAGAGCCTGGGCGCGTTGCTGCGGGCGCTGCCCGAGCAGCGGCGCGGGCCGGTGATCACGACCAACTTCGACCCGTTGCTGGAGATCGCCGTGCGCAAGGCCGGCGGCGTCGCCAATCCCCTGCCTCTGGAATTCGACGGCAGCCTCCAGCACCGCGAGGTCGAGGACGCCGTCAACGTCGTCCACGTGCACGGATACTGGCGCCTGGGAGACACTCTGCACACGGTGGGCCAGCTCACCGAGGACCGGCCCGAACTGGCCGGCAGCCTGCGCAGTTCGCTCACCGATCACACGGTCGTGGTGGTCGGCTACAGCGGCTGGGAGGACGCCTTCTCGCGCTCCCTGCTGGAACGGGTACGCGAGCGGAACCTCTACGGCTTCGACGTGATCTGGTGCTGTTACGAAGCGCTGGACGACGCCGTCCGGGCGTCCCCGTTGCTGGCGGAGCTGCGGAGGCCGGCGCGGTGGACGTTCTACGACCGGGTCGACGCCCACCGGCTGTTCCCCCGGCTGTACTCGGCCTACCAGGACACCGTCCAATGCCCGCCGGGCTGGATCCGGATCGACCGCTCCTTCCTCGACTCCGTCGCGGCCGACGAGCACACCGCCCAAGACGTGGAGCGGTTCTTCGACGGCGCGGAGCCCGGCTGGGCGACCGCGCTCGATCCACGAGTGCCCCGCCTGTCCGTCGTCGGCCGGCTCACCGGCGAGCTGAACGGCTGCCTGGACGGCCGGCTCGACAAGCGCGTCGTGGCCGCCGTCGGCCCCATGGGCGAGGGCAAGTCGATCGCGCTCAGGCAGGCCGCGGTCGACCTGGCGCGCGGCCGGGACGATGTCACGGTGCTGTGGCGCGAGCACCGGACGAGGATCGTGCCCGAGGCCATCCTGTCCATGCCGCAACGGCCCGGACACCGCATCGTCCTCGTCACGGACCAGGGCGCGCAGCACATCGAGGAGCTGCGGCGGCTGCTGCGCGCCTGCGAGAGCGCCGGCCGCGGCGACATCCTGGTCCTGCTCGCGGGCCAGCAGCGGGAGTGGCGCGCGCGGCGGGCCTTCGAAAAGCTCTCGGCCCAGACCAAGGTGGTGACCAACCTCGGTCTCCAGGACGCGGACGGGCAGCTGCTGGTGCAGGCATGGGAACAGCTCGGTGTCCTGCGCGAACTGGCCAGGACACCCGGGCACGAGCGGGCGACCCGACTGGTGGCCCTGTCCCGGGCCACCTACGGACGGCGGGACAGCTCGCTCGTGGGGGCCATGCTGCAGCTGCGCTACGGCCCGCTCCTGCGTGAGCACGTCGGCAGGCTGCTGGACCAGCTCAGCGCCCATCCCCCGGTGGAGGGCACCTCGCTGGTGCACTGCTTCCTGATGATCGCCCTGCTCCATGTCGCCTTCGACCAGCGGCGCAAGAACTCCAGTCCGCTGTCGGCACGGGTACTGGCCCGGGTGATGGGACTGGAGGACGAGTACCTGGTGGAGGAGGCCGTCGTCATCCCGCTCGGCAAGGAGGCCGCGCTCGGCGGATTCGACAACGGGCTGTGGATCCGCCATCACAGCATCGCCGAGGCCGCCCTCGCGATCAGCGGGGAGCGGGATCCCGAGGAGCTCACCGGACTGGCGACGAAGCTGGTGACGGCCGCGGTCGACCTCTCCCGCGAGACCGGTTCCTTCTCCGACGACCTGCACGCGGCGGCGTATCTGTCCCCGGGGCTTGCCCGTCGCCACAGACAGCTCGGGCTGGTCAAGGAGTCGCTGGCGGCCGGCCGTTCCGCCATCGACGCCGCCCCCCAGCGGCTCAGCTTCCGCACCGCGATGATGACGAGTCTGCGTCTGACCGGTCGTCTGGACGAGGCGCTCCGTCTGGCGGAGGAGACCTGCCGGGAGCTGGACTCGGTGACCGATCCCGAGTCCGAGATCGCCTTCGTCCAGGAGTGGGGCACGGCGGCCGGCCAGGCACGGAAGTACGACATGAACACGCTGCTCCACGGAGTCGCGCTGCACAAGTCCCGCAGTGCGCGGGACGCCGTCGGCAGTCTGCTCAGCATGGGTGTTCCGCTGACGGAACTGCACCGCGCCTCGGCCGAGGAGGTGTTCCTCGACGCGCTGCGGGCGGTGGTGGGACTGTCCGCTCGCAAGATCACCCCGAACATCTTCCCGGGCCGGCACGACGCTCATGGCTTCCTGGACAACCACAGGAAGTACATCGAGGGACACGGCGCGACGCCGCTCGACGGCACGGAGGGCTGGGACGCCGTGCAGGCGGCCGTCAACCGGCTGCTGCCCGGCGCGCCCGGGGCCATCGCGCCCCTGCTCACCAAGGGCGCGTTGTCGGCGAAGCCCACGCCGGAACTCCGCTGACCGGTCCGGGTGCACCGCCGGCCGCCGGGCGGCTCTCAGGCCACCGAGCCGACGCGCCTCGCCGCCACCGGCGCGGCGTCGTGGTGGATCGGGGTGTGGGCGCCGGTGAGCGAGACGCCGCTGCCGCCGCGCCGGGCGGCGACGATCTCCGCGGCGATGGAGACGGCCGTCTCCTCCGGGGTGCGGGCGCCGAGGTCCAGGCCGATCGGGGACCTCAGGCGGGCCAGCTCCAGCTCGGTGACGCCGACCTGGCGCAGGCGTTCGTTGCGGTCGAGGTGGGTGCGGCGGGAGCCCATCGCGCCGACGTACGCCACCGGCAGCCGCAGCGCCAGCTTCAGCAGGGGGACGTCGAACTTCGCGTCGTGGGTCAGGACGCAGAGGACCGTACGGGCGTCCACGTCCGTGCGCTCCAGGTACCGGTGCGGCCACTCGACGACGATCTCGTCGGCCTCCGGGAAGCGCGCCCGGGTGGCGAAGACGGGGCGGGCGTCGCACACCGTGACGCGGTAGCCGAGGAACCTGCCGGTGCGCACCAGCGCCGAGGCGAAGTCGATCGCACCGAAGACGATCATCCGGGGCGGCGGCACCGAGGACTCGACGAGCACGGTGAGCGGGGCACCGCAGCGGGAGCCCTGCTCACCGATCTCCAGGGTGCCGGTGCGGCCGGCGTCCAGGAACGCGGACGTCTCCGCGACCACGGTGCGGTCGAGCTCCGGATGGGCGCCGAAGCCGCCCTCGTGGGAGCCGTCGGGGCGGACCAGCAGGGCGCGGCCCATGAGTTCGGACGGTCCGGACACGATCCGCGCGACCGCCGCCGCCTCCCCTCGGGCGGCGGCGGCCAGCGCGGCCGCTAGCACCGGCCGGGCCGCAGAGCCCACCCGTACCGGTGTGACCAGGATGTCGATGACGCCGCCGCAGGTCAGGCCGACGGCGAAGGCGTCCTCGTCGCTGTACCCGAAGCGCTCCAGGACGGACTCGCCGTCCTCGAGCGCCTGTTGGCACAGCTCGTAGACCGCCCCCTCCACACAACCGCCGGAGACCGAGCCGACCGCCGTTCCCTCGCTGTCGACGGCGAGGGCCGCGCCCGGTTGCCGGGGCGCGCTGCCGCCGACCGCGACCACGGTGGCGACGGCGAAGTCACGGCCCTGCTCGACCCACCGGTTCAGCTCCTCGGCGATGTCCAGCATCTGTCGGTCTCCTTAAGCAGCGGTGGTGTGAAGGGAGTCGCCGGGCGGCTCAGTGCACGCCCAGCCAGCCCTCGATGGGGTTCAGGGCGAAGTAGACGAGGAAGATCACCGACAGCCCCCACATGAAGGCGCCGATCTCCCGGGCCTTGCCCTGAGCGATCTTGATGATCGTGTACGAGACCACGCCGGCGGCGACGCCGGGCGTGATGGAGTACGTGAACGGCATGATCACCACGGTCAGGAACACCGGGATGGCCGTGGCGCGGTCGCCCCAGTCGACGTGCCGGGCGTTCATCATCATCATCGCGCCGATGACGACGAGGGCCGCGGAGGCGACCTCCGACGGGACGATCGCGGTGATCGGGGTGAAGAACAGACAGGCCGCGAAGAACAGGCCGGTGACGACGGAGGAGAAGCCCGTGCGGGCGCCTTCCCCGACGCCCGTCGCGGACTCGACGAAGACGGACTGGCCCGAGCCGCCCGCCACACCGCCGATCACACCGCCGGCGCCGTCGATGAACAGGGCCTTGGACAGGCCCGGCATACGGCCCTTGTCGTCGGCGAGGTTCGCCTCGGTGCCGACGCCGATGATGGTGGCCATGGCGTCGAAGAACCCGGCGAGGACCAGGGTGAAGACGATCACCGTGATCGTCATGACGCCCACGTCGCCCCAGCCGCTGAACGACACATGGCCGAAGAGCGAGAAGTCGGGCATCGACACGGGGCTGCCGTGCAGTTCGGGGGCGCCGTTCACCCACTGCTTGGCGTCGATGACACCGGCGGCGTTCAGGATCGCCGCGACAATGGTGCCGCCCACGATGCCGATGAGGATGGCGCCGGGGACGTTGCGGGCCTGGAGGGCGAAGATCAGCAGGAGCGTGCCCGCGAAGAGGAGGACCGGCCAGCCGGCCAGCTCACCGCCGGGGCCGAGGATGACGGGCCCGCCGCCGGGGGCCGGGTTGCGGCCGACGAAACCGGACTTGACCAGGCCGATGAAGGCGATGAACAGGCCGATGCCCATGGTGATGCCGTGCTTGAGCGGCAACGGGATCGCATTCATGATCATCTCGCGCAGGCCGGTGACGACCAGCAGCATGATCACGACACCGTAGGCCACACACATGCCCATGGCCTGGGGCCACGTCATGTGGGGCACGACCTGGGTGGAGATGACACCCGACACGGACAGGCCGGCGGCCAGGGCGAGGGGCACCTTGCCGGCGAAGCCCATGAGCAGGGTGGTGAACGCCGCGCCGAGCGCGGTCGCGGTGATCAGGGCCTTCTGGCCCAGGGTGTCCCCCGCCACGTCCTTGCCGGACAGGATGACGGGGTTGAGCAGCAGGATGTACGCCATCGCCATGAAGGTGGTGACGCCACCGCGCACTTCACGCGCGACGGTGGATCCCCGCTGGGATATGTGGAAGTACCGGTCGAGCCAGGACCGTCCCGCCGGGACGCGGCTGCCCGCGCCCGCGTCTTCGGCGGTGGTCCTGGGCTCCACTGACTGCTGGGTCATGGGGCCATCTCCCAAGGTTCATAGGGGCACCCGTGTGGAAACCCTCCGGGGCACGGGATTTGGGAATGGACGACCCGGGGGACGGCCCGAGACGAACCTCACTGCTGGTACCTCAAGACCGCGAGCGGAGCGGTGCTCGAAGAGGTGGGGAGTGCTCCGGGCGGCGTGAGGGAGTGTGACGTTCCGTTCGCCGCCCGGAGGGTTTTCGGGGTTCCTCGCTCACGCCTTGCCGGTGAGGTGCTCCGGCCGGACGGGTGTGCGCGGGAGTTCCAGCCCGGTCGCGTTCCGGATCGCCGCGAGGACGGCCGGCGTGGACGACAGGGTGGGGGCCTCGCCGATGCCGCGCAGCCCGTACGGGGCGTGCTCGTCGGCGAGTTCGAGCACGTCGACCGGGATGGTCGGCGTGTCGAGGATGGTGGGGAGCAGGTAGTCCGTGAAGGAGGGGTTGCGGACCTTCGCCGTCTCCGGGTCGACGATGATCTCCTCCATGACGGCGATACCCAGGCCCTGGGTGGTGCCGCCCTGGATCTGCCCGATGACGGAGAGCGGGTTCAGCGCCTTGCCGACGTCCTGGGCGCAGGCCAGTTCGACCACCTTCACCAGGCCGAGTTCGGTGTCGACCTCGACGACGGCGCGGTGCGCGGCGAAGGAGTACTGCACGTGGCCGTTGCCCTGGCCGGTGCGCAGGTCGAACGGCTCGGTCGGCCGGTGCCGCCACTCCTCCTCGACCTCCACGGCCTCGCCCTCCAGGACGTCCACCAGGTCGGCGAGGACCTCGCCGCCGTCGGTGACGACCTTGCCGCCCTCCAGGAGCAGTTCGGCGGTGGCCCAGGCGGGGTGGTACGTGCCGAACTTGCGGCGGCCGATCTCCAGCACCCGCTCGCGGACGAGTTCGCAGGCGTTCTTCACGGCGCCGCCGGTGACGTACGTCTGCCGGGAGGCGGAGGTCGAACCGGCCGAGCCCACCTGGGTGTCGGCGGGGTGGATGGTCACCTGCGCGACGCCCAGCTCGGTGCGGGCGATCTGCGCGTGGACGGTGACACCGCCCTGGCCGACCTCGGCCATGGCCGTGTGCACGGTGGCGACGGGCTCGCCGCCGACGACCTCCATGCGCACCTTGGCGGTGGAGTAGTCGTCGAAGCCCTCGGAGAAGCCGACGTTCTTGATGCCGACCGCGTACCCGACACCCCGTACGACGCCCTCGCCGTGCGTGGTGTTGGACAGGCCGCCCGGCAGCTGCCGTACGTCGGGGCCCTCGGAGCTCTCCCACTGGCGCTCGGGCGGCATGGGCATCGCCTTGACGCGGCGCAGGAGTTCGGCGACCGGGGCCGGGGAGTCCACCGGCTGCCCGGTCGGCATGATCGTGCCCTGGCTCATGGCGTTGAGCTGCCGGAACTCCACCCGGTCCATGCCGACGGCGTCGGCGAGCTTGTCCATCTGCGCCTCGTAGGCGAAGCACGCCTGGACCGCGCCGAAGCCGCGCATGGCGCCGCAGGGCGGGTTGTTGCTGTAGAGGGCGATCGCCTCGATCTCGACGTCGTCGACCTCGTAGGGGCCGATGGACAGCGAGGAGGCGTTGCCGACCACCGCCGGGGAGGCGGAGGCGTACGCGCCGCCGTCCAGCACGATGCGGCACTTGACGTGGGTGAGCTTGCCGTCCTTGGTGGCGCCGTGCTCGTAGTGCAGCCGGGCCGGGTGGCGGTGGACGTGCCCGAAGAAGGACTCGAACCGGTTGTAGACGATCTTGACGGGCTTGCCGGTGCGCAGCGCCAGCAGACAGGCGTGGATCTGCATCGACAGGTCCTCGCGGCCGCCGAACGCGCCGCCGACGCCGGCCAGGGTCATCCGCACCTTGTCCTCGGGCAGGCCGAGCACGGGCGCGATCTGGCGCAGGTCGGAGTGGAGCCACTGGGTGGCGATGTAGAGGTGGACGCCGCCGTCCTCCTCGGGCACCGCGAGGCCCGACTCGGGGCCGAGGAAGGCCTGGTCCTGCATCCCGAAGTAGTAGTCGCCCGTGACGACGTGGTCGGCGCGCTTCGCGGCCTCCTCGGCGTTGCCGCGGATGATCGGCTGGCGGTGCACGATGTTGGGGTGCGGGACGTGACCGGCGTGGTGGTCGGTGCGGTTCTCGTGGACGAGGACGGCGCCGGGGGCGGTCGCGGAGGCCTCGTCGGTGATGACGGGCAGCTCCCGGTACTCCACCTTGATCTTGGCGGCGGCGCGGCGCGCGGTCTCCGGGTGGTCGGCGGCGACGAGCGCGACCGGCTCGCCGTGGTGGCGGACCTTGCCGTGGGCGAGGACCGGGGTGTCCTGGATCTCCAGGCCGTAGTGCTTGACCTCGGCCGGCAGGTCGTCGTACGTCAAGACGGCGTAGACGCCGGCCGTGGCGAGCGCCTCGGAGGTGTCGATCGAGACGATCTCGGCGTGGGCGACGGTGGAGCGCAGGATCTGGCCCCACAGCATGTCCTCGTGCCACATGTCGGACGAGTACGCGAACTCGCCGGTGACCTTCAGGGTGCCGTCCGGGCGGAGCGTGGACTCGCCGATGCCGCCCTTGGTCTGCGAACCCTGTGTGATCTTCGTAGGTGCGCCGTTGGCCGGCATGTCAGACCCCCTCGGACTGCCGGGCGGCCGCCAGGCGGACCGCGTCCATGATCTTCTCGTAGCCCGTGCAGCGGCACAGGTTGCCCGACAGCGCCTCGCGGATGTCCGCGTCGCTCGGGTTCGGGTTGCGCTCCAGCATCTCGTCGGCGGCGACCAGCAGGCCGGGGGTGCAGAAGCCGCACTGGACGGCGCCGGCGTCGATGAACGCCTGCTGCACGGGGGAGAGTTCGGTGCCCTCGCCGGTCTGCGAGTCGGTGCCCTGGGCCTGCCAGCGCCGGGCCTCGTCGAGCGAGGCGCTCTTCGTGCCGCAGGCGTCGGTGCCGCACGCGCGCTGCTTGGCGTACTCCGCCAGGCCCTCGACGGTGACGACCTCGCGGCCCTCGACCTGGCCGGCCGCGACCAGGCAGGCGCAGACCGGCACGCCGTCCAGGCGGACCGTGCACGAGCCGCACTCGCCCTGCTCGCAGGCGTTCTTGGAGCCGGGCAGGCCGAGGCGCTCGCGCAGGACGTACAGCAGGGACTCGCCCTCCCAGACGTCGTCGGCCTCCTGCGGACGTCCGTTGACGGTGAAGTTGACGCGCATTACGCAGCTCCCTCCGAGGTGTTGCGGGTGCCGCGGTACGACTCCCAGGTCCAGGTGAGTGTCCGGCGGGCCATGACGCCGACCGCGTGGCGGCGGTAGCTCGCGGTGCCCCGGACGTCGTCGATCGGGTTGCAGGCGGCGGAGCACAGCTCGGCGAACTGCTTGGCGACCGACGGGGTGATGATCTTTCCGTTGTCCCAGAACCCGCCCTCTTCCAGGGCCGCGTTCAGGAACTCCTCGGCGGCGCGGGCGCGGACGGGGGTGGGGGCGGCCGAGCCGATGCCGGTGCGGACCGTGCGGGTCCCGGGGTGCAGGGCGAGGCCGAAGGCGCACACCGCGATCACCATGGCGTTGCGGGTGCCGACCTTGGAGTACTGCTGCGGGCCGTCGGCCTTCTTGATGTGCACGGCGCGGATCAGCTCGTCGGGCGCCAGCGCGTTGCGCTTCACACCGGTGTAGAAGTCGTCGATGGGGATCAGGCGGGAGCCGCGCGCCGCCGACTCGACCTCGACCTCGGCGCCCGCCGCCAGCAGGGCGGGGTGGGCGTCACCGGCGGGAGAGGCCGTGCCGAGGTTGCCGCCGACGCCGCCGCGGTTGCGGATCTGCGGGGAGGCGACCGTGTGCGAGGCGAGCGCGAGGCCGGGCAGCTCGGCACGGAGATCTTCCATGATCCTGGCGTAGGGCACCGAGGCGCCCAGCCGCACGCTCCCCTCGCCGACCTCCCACTCGTAGAGGTCGCCGACGCGGTTCAGGTCGAGGAGGTACTCGGGCCGGCGGTGGTCGAAGTTGATCTCGACCATCACGTCGGTGCCACCCGCAATCGGCACAGCGGTGGGGTGCTCGGCCTTCGCGGCGAGCGCCTCCTCCCAGCTGGCGGGGCGAAGGAAGTCCATGACCGGCTCTCTTCTTCGTCTCGGTGCTCTTGGAAGTCGTGCAGATTGAGCCAATCCGTGTGCGGCGGGCCAGGCTCGTTCATGTGGTGTTCACGTGGAGTGGCCTCAGTACACCGCCCACTGCTCCGCCGGAGTCAGTCACCGAAAACATGAAGGGTTTGGCTGGCCAGCGCGGACATCTTGTAGATTCGTATGAACGGAGGCCAACGGCAACCTCTTGGTTTCCCCCTGGAAACAGAGGCCACGGTCCCACCCGCGGCGGAGCTGCCGTCCGGCCGCACGCCGGGTCGGTGACATCCGCCGTCCGGCCGCCCGGGCCAGGCCCTCGCCCACAAGATTCATCGTAGTTTTCGAGACAAGGAACGGCGGCGACGAGAATGCGGCTGCGCGCACTACTGGACACCGATGCGCTGGGCCTGAAGCTGCTCGGCGGCGAGGAGGAGCTCGACCGCACCGTCCGGGGCGTGATGACCACCGATCTGCGCGACCCCAGCCGCTACCTCTCCGGCGGTGAGCTGGTGCTGACCGGCCTGGCCTGGCGCCGCGGACCCGCCGACTCGGAGCCGTTCGTACGGATCCTGGTGCAGGCCGGGGTCGCCGCGCTGGCCGCCGGCGAGGCCGAGCTGGGCGATGTGCCCGACGACCTGGTACTGGCCTGCGCCCGGCACCGGCTGCCGCTGTTCGCGGTCAACGAGTCGGTCGCGTTCGCGACGATCACCGAGCACGTCGTACGGCAGGTCTCCGGCGAGCGCGCCGGGGACCTCGCGGCCGTGGTGGACCGGCACCGCAGGATGATGACGTCCGGCCCGGCCGGCGGCGGCCCGGACGTGGTCCTGGACCTGCTGGGCTCGGACCTGGACCTGCGGGCCTGGCTGCTCTCCCCCGCCGGCCGGCTGATCGCCGGTCCCAAGGTGGCCGGCCCGGCCCTGCCCGCGGGCGTGTGCGCCAAGCTCGCCGCCGAGCACCTGGCGGCCGGCCGTACCGGCCGGCGCGGCCCGCACCGCGTGGCGCTCGGCGGGACGACGTACTCCCTGTTCCCCATCCGCAGCAGCGGCCGCTCCCCGCAGGCCGTGCGGGACGTGCGCGAGACCGTGCTGTCGGAGTGGCTGCTGGCGGTGGAGGCGGACGCCGGCGACTGGCCGGAGGAGCGGCTCGACCTGCTGCACGGCGTCACCCAGCTGATCGCGGTCGAACGCGACCGCCGGGACGCGGCCCGCACGGTGCGCCGCCGGCTGGCCCAGGAGGTCCTGGAGCTGGTCCAGACGGGCGCGCCGCCCGCCGAGATCGCCGCCCGGCTCCGGGTCGCGGCGCCCGTGCTGCTGCCCGGCCTCGGCGCGGCCCCGCACTGGCAGGTGGTGGTGGCCCGCGTCGAGTGGGACGACGCACCGGGCGGACCGGGCGTCCCGGGCGTGCCGGGTGGCCCCGCCGGGGCCCCGGCCGAGGGGCCCGGCGGGCGACGCACGGGCGGCACGGTCGACGGCGGCCCGGTGGCCCAGTCGCTGCTGGAGGAGATCCTGGTGGACCCGCTCAGCACCGGACCCGAGCCCTCCGACCGGATAGCGGTCGCCCACACCGGCGGCGAGGCCATCGCCCTGGTGCCGCTCCCCGCCGTCTCCAGCGAGCACGACGGCTCGGAGTCCGGGATCCTCGCCGACGCGCTCCTGGAGGCCGTACGGGACCCGCTGTCGGCCGGTCTCGACGACGACGGGCGGCTCACCCTCGGCGTCAGCGCGGCCGTGCACTCGGCGGAGGGGCTGCGCGGGGCGCTGGAGGAGGCCCGGCACGCCCGCCGGGTCGCGGCGGCCCGCCCGGGACGCGTCTGCGCGGCCGGCCACCAGGAACTGGCCTCCCACGTCCTGCTGCTGCCCTTCGTCCCGGACGACGTGCGCCGCGCCTTCACCGCCCGTCTCCTGGACCCGCTGAAGGACTACGACCGCCGGCACCGCGCCGAACTGATCCCGACCCTGGAGGCGTTCCTCGACTGCGACGGCTCCTGGACCCGCTGCGCGACCCGTCTCCACCTGCACGTCAACACACTGCGTTACCGGGTCGGGCGGATCGAGCAGTTGACGGGACGTGACCTTTCGCGCCTGGAGGACAAGCTCGACTTCTTCCTCGCACTGCGCATGAGCTGAGGTCAGGGCGGCCGACGGCGGCCGGCGCCGCCGCCGTCGACGCACCAGGACTTTGTGAAATCCTTCACCCACCCTCTTGGCCGGGCCGCGGAATTCGTGCTGAGATGCCGCCACCACTCAAGGCTCGAAGGCGTGCTCGGGGAGGGCAACGTGGCGCATACCGCCATGTCTGGTAACGGAACGACCCCAGGTGACGATCCACTCCAGACCGCGGTGTGGCGGCTGCGCTCACGCGCGTGCTGGGCCGACGCGGCCGCGCTGCTGCCGTCGGCCACCGCCGACGCCGCGCTCCAGCGCACCGTGCTGCTGGTGGAACGCTGCCTGTACACGGAGTCCGGCTGGCAGGAGGCCGAGGACGCGCTGCGCACCGCGGAGGCGCTCGCGCACTCCGACGAGGAGCGGGGCGCGGCCGCTTGTGAACGCGGGTACTTGGCCTACTCGGCCACGCTGCACGGCGTACGGGACCGCGCCGACGAGGCGCGCGCCGCGCTCGGCCGGGCGGCGGCGCTGATCGCGCCGGGGGCCCCGGGGCGGGCGCTGCTGGACTTCCGGCGCGGGCTGATCGCCGAGAACCTGACGCGTTCCCCGCAGGCCGCACGCGCCGCCTACCGCCGCGCCCACGCGGCCGCCACCGCCCACGCCGACCCGCTGCTGCTCTCCTTCACCTGGCGCCACCTGGCCGGACTGGCCCTGCGCGACGGCGAGTTGGCCGAGGCCCGGCACGGTTTCGCCGAGTCCCTGCGCATCCGCGAGGAGCTCGGCTACCTCGTCGGCACGGCGCCGGCGCTGGTGTCGCTGGCCGACACGGAGACGGAACCGGAGGCGTCCCGCCTGCGCGAGGAGGCCCGGCGCCTGTTCCGGCTCCTGGGGGGCGTACCGACCTGGCTGGCCCGCCAGTTGACACCACCGGCGGCGGGGGCGGCGACGGCCTGATCGGGGCCGGGCGGGGGCAGACGGCCCCGGGCTCGCGGCTGGGAGCGACCGGTCCGGCTCAGAGGAATCCGGCTCGGAGGAATCCGAGAGGTTGCCGTGCCAGGCTGACGCGCCCGAGCACGCGCCCTGGTCACGCTGGTGAGCGTGCCGCTGAGGACCGGCGCGGGCGAATGGCTGGAGCGGTACGTGGCCGTCGACCCGCTGGTGCGGCGCCACGCCGAGCGGGGTGACGGGATGCTCCCGTGGGCGCTGGGCCTGTTCGTACCGGCGGCCGGGGTCTGGCTGGTCTCCCGGCGGACGCCCGCGACGCGGGCCGGGGCGCGCTCCGGCACGGTGGTGCGGGTGGCTGCGGCCGTGCTCTCCGTGGTGGTGGTGGGCGCGGTCGTGGAGGTGTACCGGATCGGCGACTCGGGCGCGAAGGCCGCCTGGCACGACGCCTGCTCGAAGACCGCCACGAGGCCGGGCGACGGGGACTGACGCCACGAGCCGGGCGACGGCGGCCGACCGGCGGCGGCCGACCGGCGGCGGCCGGCCGGTGGTGGTCGACCGACGGCGGCCGACCGCATGGGCGCCACCGCCGCCGCCTTCAGCCCGCGGCCGCGAAGTGCTGGCGCACGAGCAGGTGCACCACGTCGGTCTCCCGCGCGATCAGCGCGTCGAGCAGGGCCGTGTGCTGGGCGGCGTCGGCCATCAGCCCGGCCCGCGTGGGACGACCGGAGCCGCCGACCAGGGGCCACTGGGCGCGGCGGTGCAGATCCTCGGCGATCTGCACGAGCTGTTCGTTGCCGGCCAGGGAGAGCATCGCGCGGTGGAAGGCGCGGTCGGTCTCGGCGTAGGTGGCCCGGCACCCCGAGGACGCGGCGCACACGGTGGCCTCGGCGAGCGGCCGCAGTTCGGCCCAGCGCTCGACGGGCACGGTACGGGCCAGCCGCAGCAGCACCGGGACCTCGATGAGGGCCCGCACCTCGGCCAGTTCGGCGAGTTCGCGGGCGTCGCGCTCGACGACCCGGAAGCCGCGGTTGGGCACGACCTCGACGGCGCCCTCCAGCGCGAGCTGCTGCATCGCCTCGCGCACCGGGGTCGCGGAGACCCCGAACCGTTCGCCGAGCGCGGGCGCCGAGTAGACCTCGCCGGGCCGCAGCTCCCCGCTGACCAGCGCGACGCGCAGGGCGTCGAGGATCTGCCCGCGCACGGAGGAGCGCCGCACGACGGGGCGGGGCGGCGGGACGGGCCGCTCGCAGTGCGTGTGCTCCCCCCGGGCGCCGTCCGCGGCCGGGGCCTCCCGTTCCCGCCGTAGGCCCGCGGCCGGGGTCTCCCGTTCCCGCCATGCATCGGCGGCCGGGGTGTTCCGTTCCCGCCGTACGTCCGCCGCCTGCGGCTGCCGGGGCACCCGCACCGCGCCGCCGGCCGACGGGAACCGCGGTATGCCGGCCCCGGTGCTCCCGGCGGAGTCCTGCGCGCCCTGCTTCACGGTCCTCCTCCGGTCTTGTGGGTGCTTGGGGTCATTACGGCGGGTTGCTACTCGCCCGTCAAGCACCTTAGGCGCAAGTGATGGCGGGGTCACATTCCGGTCAAGTGAAGTAAGGTAAGCCTTGCCTTCAGTCACCCCTTCAGTCGAGTGCGGATCGGTGGTCCGGCATGCCCCTCTCCGCGTCGGTCACGGCGGACGCCTACGCCCGCCTCACCGAGGTCCACCCGGGCCTGGCGGTGACGGTGCTGGGCCCCGGCGAGCGGGCCCCCCGGGGCGGCGGCTGGGTCACGGCGGCCCGTCTGGCGCAGGGCGGGCCCGGCCTGGACGCGTTCCTGGCCTGGGACGACGCCCAGGTGCTGCGGGACTACGGGGTGCGCGCCCGCCCGGACGTGGTGGCGAGCTTCGGACTGCACCGGTACGCCTGGCCCGCGTGCCTGCTGTTCACCGTGCCGTGGTTCCTGCACCGCCGGGTGCCCCGGCTCCCCGTGACCCACGTCTCCTACGACCGCACCGCCGGCCGCATGGCCGTACGCCCCGTCGCGTTCGCCTGTCTGCCGGGCGACCCGGCGGCGGCGTGGCCCGGCGCCCGTGTGGTGCCCGACGAGGAGGCGCTGCGGGCCGAGGTGCGGGCGGCCGTCGCCGAGCACCTGGAGCCGCTCCTCGCCGCCTTCGGACCGCGCATGCGGCGGCGCGGCCGGGCCCTGTGGGGCATGGCGACCGACGAGATCGTCGAGGGCCTGTGGTACGTCGCCCAGCTGCTCGGCGAGGAGCGGCGGGCGATGCGCGAGCTGGAGCTGCTGCTTCCGGGTGCGACCCGGCCGTACGCCGGTTCGGCGGCGTTCCGCGAACCGACCGGCCCGGACGGCGAGACGCCGCCCACCCGGGACCGGGTCAGCTGCTGCATGTTCTACACGGTGCGCCCCGAGGACACCTGCGCCACCTGCCCGCGCACCTGCGACGCGGAACGGGTCGTCAGATCGGCAACCCCGTCCGCCGCTTGAAGTTCCTGAGTCACCGTCGGCTGTCGGGCGGGCCGCCCGTCCCCGCGCGGGCGCGTCCGCCCGCGTCCCGTAAGATCATCCGCCAGTGGGACACCCATATGGGTGCCGGGGATTCACAACTTCCTCACCCGTCGCGGGAACTTTCCGCGGAACCACCCGTACGGGTAGTCTTATTCGAACTCAACTCCCGCCCCTCAAGCGGCAGTTCGAGCAGAACGCCGTCCCCGGGCATCCCCTTGCACCTTCCTGGCGGCCTCTTGCCCCGAAACCCCCTGAGGCCCCGCGGGATTGGGCCACTATGGCGGGCGTTACGCCCTATCCCCATGCAAGGGACCCCAGATGAGACTGACCGACATATCGCTGAACTGGCTGCTTCCGGGCGCCGTGCTGCTCCTGGGTGTGCTGGCGGCGGTGGCGGTGCTCGCGCGCGGCAAGCGGTCCGACGGGAGCGCGAGTGCCGACGACTCGTGGGAGCGCAGCGAGGAGCGCCGCAGGCGCAAGGAGGCCGTCTACGGCACGGCCTCCTACATTCTGCTGTTCTGCTGTGCGGCGGTCGCCGCCGCGCTCTCCTTCCACGGCCTGGTCGGCTTCGGCGAGCAGAACCTCGGCCTGACCGACGGCTGGCAGTACCTGGTGCCGTTCGGCCTGGACGGCGCGGCCATGTTCTGCTCCGTGCTCGCGGTGCGCGAGGCCAGCCACGGTGACGCGGCCCTCGGCTCCCGGATACTGGTGTGGATGTTCGCCGCCGCCGCGGCCTGGTTCAACTGGGTGCACGCGCCCAGGGGTGTCGCCCACGCGGGCGCGCCGCAGTTCTTCGCCGGTATGTCCCTGTCGGCGGCCGTCCTCTTCGACCGCGCGCTGAAGCAGACCCGCCGGGCCGCCCTGCGCGAACAGGGCCTGGTGCCGCGTCCGCTGCCGCAGATCCGTATCGTCCGCTGGCTGCGGGCGCCCCGGGAGACCTACCGCGCCTGGTCGCTGATGCTCCTGGAGGGCGTGCGCAGCCTGGACGAGGCGGTCGAGGAGGTGCGCGAGGACCGGCGCCAGAAGGAGGACAGGCGGCGGCTGCGGCGCGAGCAGGAGCGCGTCGAGCGCGCCCAGCTCAAGGCGATCAGCCGGGGCCACCGCGGCTTCGTCGGCCGGGGCGGCCGGCAGGGCGAGACGCAGGCCCTGGAGCCCGGTCCCTCCCAGGTCGGCGCGGAGCCTGCCATAGCGGCGGCAGAACCGCTGCCGGTGCGCGCCCGGCCCTCCCTCCAGCCCGTCCGCAAGGCCTCGGACCCCATCACCGTGGACCTCACCGCGGAGGACGACACGATGGCCCTGCCGCGTCTGGACTCACTGGAGCGCAAGCTCAAGGACCTGGAGCAGCAGTTCGGCTAGTCCGGCCGGATCCGGAGCTGTGACGCCGTGATGTGCGCGAGGGGCACGGCCGTACGGGCCGTGCCCCTCGGCCGTGCCGGGGCCGCCTCGTCATGCGGCTGCCCTTCGGTCGTGCCGGGGTCGCGGCGTCACGCCGCCCGGGCCCCGAGTTCGAACCACACCGACTTGCCCTCCTTGTGCGGCAGGACGCCCCAGGCGTCCGCGAGGGACTGCACCAGGACCAGGCCCCTGCCGTGGGTGTCCTCGCCCGGGACCGGTACGCGCGGCCGCGGGGTGCGGGCCACGAAGTCCCGTACCTCCACCCGCAGTCCGTGCGACGAGACCGTCGCCGTCAGGATCGCGTCGTCGTCGGTGTGCACGAGCGCGTTGGTAACCAGTTCGCTGGTGAGCAGCTCCGCCACCTCCGAGGTGTCCGGTCGCCCCCAGTGGCGCAGCAGCTCGCGCAGCGCCCGGCGCGCCTCGGGCACCGCCCGCAGGTCGGCCCGGCCCAGGCGCCGTCTCAGCTGGGACGCCGGTATGCGCTCGGCCGCGCCGGCGGTCTCTTCCTCCACCGTCTCTCCCGAGGAGGCCCCGACCGTCACGGGACCGCCCCCTCGTGCCTGACTCTTCATCTCCCCCGCCCGCGTGCCGATGTCGGTTCCCCTCCAGCTCGAACACGTTCACGGGAATCCATGCCCCGTAGGACACGCGGCAGTCATGTCGAATCGTCAACGACCATATGTTCGGCCATGAGCGCGGGAACTTGGCCGAGTACGGTGCCCGCCTCGGCAGCGACCGTGCCGGGGCCTCCCGGAGCTACGGCCGCGGTACGTTGCGCAGGTTGGAGCGGGCCATCTGCACCATCCGCCCCACCCCGCCCGCCAGCACGATCTTCGAGGCCGACAGGGCGAACCCGGACACCATCTCGGCGCTGATCCTCGGCGGGATGGACAGCGCGTTGGGGTCGGTGACGACGTCCACGAGGGCCGGCCCCTTGTGCCGGAAGGCGTCCTTCAGCGCTCCGGCGAGTTCCTTGGGTTTCTCCACCCGGATTCCATGGGCGCCGCAGGCGCGGGCCACGGCGGCGAAGTCGGGGTTCTTGTTCGCCGTACCGTACGAGGGCAGGCCCGCGACCAGCATCTCCAGCTCCACCATGCCGAGCGAGGAGTTGTCGAACAGCACGACCTTCACCGGCAGGTCGTGCTGGACCAGGGTCAGGAAGTCCCCCATCAGCATGGAGAACCCGCCGTCCCCGGACATCGAGATCACCTGTCGGCGGCGGTCGGTGAACTGCGCGCCGATCGCCATCGGCAGCGCGTTGGCCATCGAGCCGTGCGAGAAGGAGCCGATGATCCGGCGGCGTCCGTTGGGCGAGATGTAGCGGGCGCCCCAGACATTGCACATCCCGGTGTCGATGGTGAACACCGCGTCGTCGTCGGCCACTTCGTCCAGCACGGCGGCCACGTACTCGGGGTGGATCGGGACGTGCTTGTCGACCTTCCTCGTGTACGCCTTGACGACCCCCTCCAGCGCGTCCGCGTGCTTCTTGAGCATCCGGTCCAGAAAGCGCCGGTTCGTCTTCTCCCGCACGCGCGGGATCAGACAGCGCAGGGTCTCCTGCACATCGCCCCACACGGCCAGATCCAGCTTGGACCGGCGGCCGAGGACCTCGGGCCGCACGTCGACCTGGGCGATCCGCACGTCGTCCGGCAGGAACGCGTTGTACGGGAAGTCGGTGCCGAGCAGGATCAGCAGGTCGCACTCGTGCGTGGCCTCGTAGGCGGCGCCGTAGCCGAGCAGCCCGCTCATGCCGACGTCGAAGGGATTGTCGTACTGGATGAACTCCTTGCCGCGCAGGGCGTGCCCCACCGGTGACTTGACCTTCCCGGCGAACTCCATCACCTCGGCGTGCGCGCCCGCGGTGCCGCTGCCGCAGAACAGGGTGACCTTGCCGGCCTCGTCGACCATCCGGGCGAGCCGGTCGATCTCGGCGTCGGAGGGCCGGACGGTGGGCCGGGAGGTGACGATGGCGGTCTCGGCGGCCTTCTCGGGGGCGGGCTCGGCGGCGATGTCACCGGGCAGCGCCACCACGCTGACCCCGCTGCGGCCGACGGCGTGCTGGATGGCGGTGTCCAGCAGCCGTGGCATCTGCTTCGGGCTGGAGATCAGCTCGCTGTAGTGGCTGCACTCCTGGAACAGCCGGTCGGGATGGGTCTCCTGGAAGTACCCCAGGCCGATCTCGCTGGAGGGGATGTGCGAGGCGAGGGCGAGGACCGGGGCCATGGAGCGGTGGGCGTCGTACAGGCCGTTGATGAGGTGGAGGTTGCCGGGGCCGCAGGAGCCGGCGCAGGCGGCGAGCCGTCCGGTGATCTGGGCCTCGGCGCCGGCCGCGAAGGCGGCGGTCTCCTCGTGGCGCACGGCGATCCAGTCGATGGCGGCGTTGCGGCGGACCGCGTCGACGACCGGGTTGAGGCTGTCCCCGACGACGCCGTACAGCCGCTTGACCCCGGCGCGGACGAGGATGTCGACGAACTGCTCTGCGACGTTCTGCTTGGCCATGGTTCTCGGATGCCCCTTCGGTCTGCCGCGGATCGTGCGGTCTCCTGCGGGTCCTCTGGGTCCATGGATACACAGACCCGGCGCTCATGCCTCCCAAACGGCCGCGGCCGTACGATCGTCGGCGTATCCCTTGACCCGCACCTGTGCGTCCGCGAGGAACGCGGCGAGGCCGGGCACAGGAGGAACGGACGTGGTGGCGACGGGCCCGGAGGGCACGGTCCACCGCCGGGCGAGATGCGCGCGCAACTCGGCCTCGCCGCGCAGGGGGTCGGCCAGGCCCGCCGTGCACATCAGCAGCGTGTCACCCGGGTGGGCTATGGAGACACGGAAGCGGAAGGGTTCGCGGGGCGGCTCCGCAGCGGGGGCGTGGGGGCTCGGGACGGGCGTGACACCGAGGTCCATGGTGAGCCGGTCGCCCTCCGGGGTCTCGGCGGGCCCCGACAGCGGCCCCGACGGCCACGGCGACCCGAGCGATCCGGGCGATCCGGGCGATCCGGGTGATCCGGGTGATCCGGGCGGCTCTGGAACGTCCGGCTCGATGTCCTGCCACTCGCCGTCGCGCAGCCGGAACAGCCCGCCCGCGCCGACGCCGAAGAAGACGCGCGCACGGCACGCGGGGTCGGCGGGCAGCAGCAGACAGCGCAGGGTGGCCGCGTACTCCTCGGGTTCGATGCCCTGTTCGGCGGCGCCGGCCCGGAGTCTGCCGAGGCTGCGGTCGGTGAGGCGGTGCAGTCCCGACTTGAGCTCGCCGCGCCGGGCGGCCCGGATGTCATCGGCCAGCCGGGCGTGACTGCGGCCCACGGCCCGCGCGATCCACCGGCACACCTCGGCCGCCGCGCGGTGCGCGGCCGGTGCGGCACGGGCGCCGGTCGCCATCGCGACGAGGACCAGCGCCTGCTCGCCCTGTCCGAACCGCGCGGTGAGCAGCGCGTCCCGGCGCGGCTCGCCCCGGTAGCGGGGAGAGTCCCCCCGGATGGACACGGCCCGCAGCGTGCAGGCCCCGTAACGGGCTCCGTCCAGCACGGTGTCCGGCACCAGGTCGTCGAGCTCGTCCGGGTCCGCTGCCGGAAGTGCGGTGGGTTCGGCGTCGTAGGTGGGCGGCCCGGAACCCACGTGGGCGACGGTGAGCGGCGCGGGGACGTCCGGGCCGGAGGCAGTCGCGGGCTCGGGCGGGACGGGGTCTGAGTGGGCGAGGTCCGAGTCGAGGCCGGTGTCGAAGTCGGAGTCGGAGTCGGAGTCGAGTCCGGTGTCGAGATCGAGATCGGAGTCGAGGTCGAGACCGGTGCCGGTGTCTGTGCCGGTGTCTGGGGCGGAGCCGGTGTCGGGAGGGTCGGCTGCCGGGTCCGCGGAGGGGGGCCATGACCGGTCCCAGGGGGTCTGCTGCCACCAGTCCGGGGCGGGGCCCGGCGTGCCGGGAGCGTCCGTGGCCGGGCGCCGGGGAGCCGGCGGTGCGTCCGGCTGCTCCGGTGCCGCGGTGGCGGCCGGTGCGTCGGGCGGCAGGACCGCCGGCGGGGCGGTGCGCGGTGCGGGTACGGTCACCGGTCGCGCCGGCGAGCGGGAACCGTCCTCGGGCACCTCCGGCGCTTCGGGCACCTCGGGCACCGCGGGCGCCGCGGGCGCCTCGGGCGGCAGCCAGTCGCCGGTCCGGCCGTCGGCTTCGGTGTCCGCCCCGACGTCCGCTTCCGTGTCCGCTCGGGTCTCCGCTTCGGTGTCCGGCCGGTCCTCCGCCGCCGGTCGGCCGCTCCGTGCGGTCCCCGGCGTCCGCCCCAGTGTCCCGGCCGCCGAGGCGAAGCGGTCGTCCAGGGAATCCGCCGCGGCCGTGGGACCGGTGTCCTCCGTGGAGTCGTCGTACAGCTGTGCCCACCAGTCGTCCTCGCGACCGGTGGGCCTTCCCCCCTGCTGACTCATGCCGCCAATTGTCCACCGCACAGGCCCGTTGAAAACGGGGCAAGCGGAAAATCCGGCCGGTGGCGGGCCGCGAACGGCCCGCCGGGTGACACCTCGAACGTACGCACGGAGAGCGCGTACGGGGAAAAGCCGCCGGGCGGTCCCACCCCCCACGGGAGAACCGCCCGGCGACGCCAGGGTGACCCGGAAGGCGGGTCACGTTCTGGACGTCCGAAACACCGCCGTTCGGCGTGCCCCGTGAGCACGGCCCTCGTGGTCGGGTCCGGGGCGGCACTCGCCCCGTCCGGCCACGGCCACCCCTCCCGGCCGCGGCCCGCTCCCCGCGTCGACCCGCCGGATGCCGCTCGTGTCCGAGCAGGCCAGGCCCTCCGGGCCGGGCACCGGGACGCCGCCGGATGCTTCGGTGCCGCCACCTTGTCAGGATCACCAGGGGTACGGCGATGATGTTCGGCGGCGGGTTTGCGCCGTGGCTGTTTTCCGCCACCGCCGACACGCGCCGCTGTCGGGTGTGCCGGAGGTCTGGAAAGGGAGGGTCGGCAGCTGATGCTGGCAGCGATAGGTCTCGACGAGAGGCACGAGTCGGCGTACCGGGCGCTGGTGTCCGTGGGCGCGGCCGATGTGCCCGATCTGGCGCGGCGGCTGGTGCTCGCCGAGCACGACACCGAACGGGCCCTGCGCCGCCTGGAACGGCACGGACTCGCGGCCCAGTCCTCGGCGCGGCCCGGCCGCTGGGTCGCCGCGCCGCCCGCGGTGGCGCTCGGCGCGCTGCTCACCCAGCAGCGGCACGAACTGGAGAAGGCGGAACTGGCCGCCGCGCTGCTCGCCGAGGAGTACCGGGCGGCGGCCGCCGAACCCGCCGTGCACGACCTGGTGGAGGTGGTGACCGGCGCCTCAGCGGTCGCGCAGCGCTTCCTGCAACTCCAGCTCGGTGCCACGGAGGAGGTGTGCGCCCTGGTCACCGGCAACCCGGTGGTCGTGTCCGGGACGGAGAACGAGGCCGAGGAGCAGGCGGCCGGACGCGGCGTGCGCTACCGGGTGGTGGTCGAGCGCGCGGTGCTGGACCTGCCCGACGGCATCACACAGCTGACCGCCGCGCTCGGCCGTGACGAACGGGTCCGGGTCGTCGACCAGGTGCCGACGAAGCTGGTGGTCGCCGACCGGACGCTCGCGATGGTGCCGCTCACCTCGCACACCGCCGAGCCCGCCGCGCTCGTCGTGCACGCCAGCGGGCTGCTGGAGCTGCTGTCCGGGCTCTTCGAGTCGGTGTGGCGGGACGCGCTGCCGCTGCGGCTCGGCGCCCGCGGGATCACCGAGGAGCGCCCGGACGGCCCCGACGCCACCGACCTCGAGGTGCTGTCCCTCCTCCTGGCCGGCCTGACCGACGCGAGCGTCGCCAAACAGCTCGAGCTGGGTCTGAGGACCGTACAGCGCCGGGTGAAGCGGCTGATGGAACTGACCGGGGTGACCACCCGGCTGCAACTGGGCTGGCAGGCCTACGAGCGCGGCTGGGTGTCCCGGGAGCGCCACTGAGTCCCCGGGAGCGCCCCCGGGTCAGGGGGCGAGCGCGCCCTCCAGGGTGAGCAGCCGCACCTTCCGCTCCAGGCCGCCCGCGTACCCGGTCAGCGAGCCGTCCGCGCCGATCACCCGGTGGCAGGGGCGCACCAGCAGCAGCGGGTTGGCGCCGATGGCGCCACCGACGGCCCGTACGGCGGCCCGGGAGGCGCCGATCCGGGCGGCGATCTCGCCGTACGTCGTGGTCGCCCCGTAGGGGACGCTGTCGAGGGCGGCCCACACCCGGCCCTGGAACGCGGTGCCACGGGCGCTCAGGGGCAGGGAGAACTCCTCGAGCTCCCCGGCGAAGTAGGCCCGCAGCTGTTCCTCGGCGGCGCGGAACCGCCCGGGGTCGTGCACCCACTCGTCCCGCACCGTGCGGCCGCCCTTCTGGTCGGGCACGGACAGGGAGGTGAGAGCGCCGGTCCGGTCCGCGGTGAGGAGCAGCGGCCCGAGGGGGCTGTCGAGCCGTGTCCAGTACGTCGTTGTGGCCGCGTCGGCAGGCGTGGTCGTGGTCATTGTCCTGGTCGTTCCCGTTCCCGTTGTCGTGGTCGTTCCCGTTGTCGTGGTCGTGGTCGTTCCCGTTGTCGTCGTCGTGGTCGTTCCCGTTGTCGTCGTCGTGGTCGCTGTCCTGGTCGCTGCGGTGTTCATGATGTCCTCGACTCCCCTGCGGTCAGCAGGTGTTGTGCGGCGTACGAGCGCCAGGGAGCCCAGCGGTCGGAGGCGGGCACGCCGGGCGGGGCCACGTCGGGGTCTCCGAGCGCGCGGGTGCGGATGGCGGCGACCGTGGTGGTGTCCAGTCCCGGCAGGGCGAGCAGCGCGCGGTGCGCCTCCTCCCGGTCGGCGCCCGGATCCAGCCGCAGGGTGCCGTCGGCGAGGGCCGTGGCCAGGGCGCCCAGTGTGCCCTCCGGCTCGGCACCGGCGAGGGCGGCCGGCTCGGGGAACAGGTGGGTGAGGGTGCCGCAGGGGGCGTCGAGCGCCTTCCCGCGGCGCCGTACCAGTTCCTCCGTGGCCTGCGGGCTCAGCAGCGCCCGCAGCGCCGCCTCGTCCGGGTCCGCGGCGCCCGGCGAGCGGAGGCCCGGGCGGGCCGCGACCAGCGGGGCCAGTCGCGGGTCCGCGCCGAGCCGCTCATCGACGGCGTAGGGGTCGGCGTCCAGGTCGAACAGCCGTCGCAGCCGCTGCACGGCCGTCGTCAGGTCGCGCGGGTCGGTCAGGTGCAGCCGGGCCTCCAGCCAGCCGCCGGGGTGCGCGCCGGAGCCCGCCCGCGGCCCGCCGGGCCGCTCGTCGACGGCGACGATCCCGGTGCCGTAGGGCAGGCGCAGGGTGCGCCGGTAGGTCCGGTCGCCGGGCACGCCCCGCACCTCCTCGACGCCGGGCACGGCCTCGCGCTGGAGCAGGTCGAAGACCGGACCGGCCTGGTAGGGGCCCCGGTGGGCGAGCCGCAGCGGGATCCCGGCGGTGGGCGCGGCGGTCCGGCGGTGCCGGGTCCGGGGGGCGGCGGCCCGCAGTTCGCTCGGGGTCGCCGCGTACACGGTGCGGATGGTGTCGTTGAACTGCCGCACGCTGGCGAACCCCGCCGCGAACGCGATCTCGGTGACCGGCAGGCCGGTGGTCTGGAGCAGGACGCGCGCGGTGTGCGCCCGCTGTGCCCGGGCGAGGGCCACGGGACCGGCTCCGACCTCGGCGGTGAGCTGCCGCTGCACCTGCCGCGCGCTGTAGCCGAGCCGCGCGGCGAGTCCGGCGACGCCCTCCCGGTCGATGACGCCGTCGCCGATCAGCCGCATGGCGCGGCCGACGGCGTCCGCCCGGACGTTCCACTCGGCGGAGCCCGGCACCGCGTCGGGACGGCAGCGGCGGCAGGCCCGGAAGCCCGCGCCCTGGGCGGCGGCGGCCGTGGTGAAGTACCGCACGTTGTGCCGCTTCGGGGTCACGGCCGGGCAGCTGGGACGGCAGTAGATCCCGGTCGTCTCGACGGCGAAGAAGAACTCGCCGTCGAACCGTCCGTCCCGGCTGCGCACCGCCTCGTACCTGGTGTCCTCGTTCATCACGCTGTCCAGTGTCCGCCCGCGGCCGGGGTGTCGCTGGCGGGAATCGGACATGGCACTGACGCTGGGGGCGCCCAGACAGCTGGGCACCCCCAGGGGGCCGGGCGAGGCTCGAGGAGGGGCGAGACGGAGGATCACGGCCCCGTCAGTGCCGCCACCCCATCAGTGCCACCGGCCCGTCACTGCCACCGGCCCGTCACTGCCACCGGCCCCGCTTTGCCTCCATCGCCGCCCGGCCCAGCGCGCCCTTGCGCTTCCAGTCCCGTTTGATCTCCGCACGCACCCGCGCGTCGGTCTTGGCGACGATCCACTGGTTCTCGCGCATCAGCTTGCGGTAGCTCTCCAGCCGCCGCTCGGGCAGCTCACCGGCGTCGATGGCGGCGAGCACCGCGCAGCCGGGTTCGCTGCCGTGGGCGCAGTCGTGGAAGCGGCACCGCTCGGCCAGTTCCTCGATCTCGGAGAACACCTGGCCGACCCCGCTCTCGGCGTCCCACAGCCCGACCCCGCGCAGTCCGGGCGTGTCGATCAGCACACCGCCGCCGGGCAGCGCGAGGAGGTTGCGGGTGGTGGTCGTGTGGCGGCCCTTGCCGTCCGTGTCCCGGGTGGCCCGGACGTCCATCACGTCCTCGCCGAGCAGCGCGTTGGCGAGGGTCGACTTGCCGGCGCCGGACTGCCCTAGCAGCACGGAGGTGCCCTGCGAGACGGAGGCGACGAGCACGTCGAGGCCGTCCCCCGTCAGGGCGCTGACCGGCAGCACCGTCACGCCGGGCGCCGTCGTCTCCACGTCCTGGACGAGATACGACAGCCCCACCGCGTCCGGTACGAGGTCGGCCTTGGTCAGCACGACCATCGGCTGGGCGCCCGACTCCCAGGCCAGCGCCAGGAACCGCTCGATGCGGCCGAGGTCGACCTCGGCGGCCAGGGAGACCGCGACGATCGCGTGGTCGACGTTGGCGGCGAGGATCTGGCCCTCGGAGCGCTTGGAGGAGGTGGACCGCACGAAGGCGGTGCGGCGCGGCAGCAGCGTCCGCACATACCGCGGATCGCCGCCGTCGGGATCCACGGCGGCCCAGTCGCCGGTGCACACCACCTTCATCGGGTCACGCGGAACGACGAACTCCGTGTCCGCGCGCACCGTGCCGGCCGGCGTGACGAGATCGCACTGCCCCCGGTCGACCCGGACCACCCGGCCCGGCAGCAGCCCCCGCTCCGCGTACGGGGCGAACTCGGCTTCCCAGCCCGCGTCCCAGCCGTACGGGGCCAGCGGGTGCGGCGAAGCCGAAGAGAGCGAAGAAGAGAGCGATGAAGAGGAGAGATTCAAGGGGAACCCTTCACAAGGGCGGCCCCGGCACAGCGCTCACAGGCGCGAAGAAGGATGACGAGTGGTCAGCCGGAGACCGCGGAGGTGGAATGGATGCTCTTCTGGTCGCGGGCAACGCCCATCGCAAAGACAGCCATCGGTCACACCTCCCGTTCCTCACGCAGCCGACGGCGGCGGCCGGCGGCCGCCGCGAGAAGCAGACATCACCTTAGAGTCGCGCGCACTCGGGCGCCACCGTATTTCCGTCCGTGTCGCCAGGAGGCCTCCGGACCGCACACCGCCGCCACCGAGCAGTGATCCGCCACGGGCCGCCGGTCTGTGCTATGGTTCCGGGGTTGCAGTTGCGGTACCCATGAACGTATGTGCGCCTGATTGGAATGTCTCCCTTCAGGCGCATTATTTGTTTTCCGGCATCTCCGGATGGGGCCTCTGCCTACAGAAGGAGAATTGTCATGGCACAGGGAACCGTGAAGTGGTTCAACGCCGAAAAGGGTTTCGGCTTCATCCAGCAGGACGGCGGCGGCCCCGACGTCTTCGCCCACTACTCGAACATCCAGACCCAGGGCTTCCGTGAGCTCCAGGAGGGTCAGCGCGTCTCCTTCGACGTCACGCAGGGCCAGAAGGGCCCGCAGGCGGAGAACATCGTCCCCGCCTGATCGCCGGACGCGCATCCGCTCACCGTGGTCCGCACCGTCATGGTGCGGACCACGGTTTGTGCTGTTTCCAGGAAGGCAGACAACCGCATGTCCCGCAGGCCCCAGAAGTCGTCGAAGCGACGCGCCTCGTCCCCCCCGTCGTCCGCGGCGTCGCCAAGGGAGTTCCGGCTGCCGGAGAGCACCACACCCGCGCTCCCCGCCGTCGAGGACTTCGCCGGTCTGGACATGCCCGCGGCGCTGCTGAAGACCCTCACCGCGCAGGGCGTCGTCACCCCTTTCCCCATCCAGGCCGCCACGCTGCCCAACTCGCTCGCCGGCCGTGACCTGCTGGGCCGGGGACGTACCGGCTCCGGCAAGACCCTCGCGTTCGGGCTCGCGCTCCTGGCCCGCACGGCGGGGCTGCGCGCGGAGCCCAAGGCGCCCCTCGCCCTGGTGCTGGTGCCCACCCGTGAACTCGCCCAGCAGGTGACCGATGCGCTGACCCCCTACGCGACGGCGGTCCACCTCCGACTGGCCACCGTGGTGGGCGGACTGTCCATCACCAAGCAGGCCCATACCCTCCGGCGCGGCGCCGAGGTGCTCGTGGCGACTCCGGGGCGGCTCAACGACCTCGTGGAACGCGGGGACTGCGTGCTCGGCGACGTTCGCATCACGGTGCTGGACGAGGCCGACCAGATGACCGACATGGGCTTCCTGCCGCAGATCACCAAGCTGATCGAGCGCGTACGGCCCGACGGACAGCGCATGCTCTTCTCGGCCACCCTGGACCACAACATCGACCGCCTGGTGCAGCGGTTCCTGACCGACCCCGTGGTGCACTCCGTGGACCCGTCGGCGGGAGCGGTGACCACCATGGAGCACCACGTGCTGCATGTGCAGGACGAGACCGACAAGAAGGCGGTCACCGCGCGCATCGCCGCACGCGACGGCCGGGTCATCCTGTTCCTCGACACCAAGAGGTCCGCCGACCGGCTCGCCAAACGGCTCCTGGCCGTCGGTGTCCGCGCGGCGGCACTGCACGGGGGCCGCTCCCAGCCGCAGCGGAACCGCACCCTGGATCAGTTCAGGCACGGCCAGGTCACCGCCCTGGTGGCGACGAACGTCGCGGCCCGGGGCATACACATCGACGACCTCGACCTCGTCGTGAACGTCGATCCCCCCACCGACCACAAGGACTACCTCCACCGGGGCGGACGCACGGCCCGCGCCGGCGGCTCCGGCAGCGTGGTCACCCTGGTCCTGCCCGACCAGCGGCGGGACGTCACCCGGCTCATGTCGGACGCGGGCATCCGCCCGCGGACGGCCCACGTCAAGTCGAGCGACGCGGAACTGGCCACCATCACGGGCGCCCGCGAGCCGTCCGGCGTGCCCGTCATCATCGAAGTCCCCCAGCAGGCGACGCCGGCGGCATCCCGCCCGGACCGGAAGACCGGAACCGAGCCCGGCAGGCGGTCCGGCCGCCGACGCCGCAACGGCGGCGGGCCCGGCACGGCGGCCGGTACCGCCACCAGGACGGGGAGCCGGGGCTCGGGCCGCCGGTCCCCCGCCGGTGCGGCAGCAGCCGGTGACACCTCCGCCACCGGCGGTCGGGACTCTGCCCGCCGGGCCGGGTCCGCCGCGGCCACCGGTGGTGGCGCCGGCACGGGCGGCCGCGGTGCCGACCGCCGAGCCGCGGCCGGTGCGGCGGCCGGCACCGCATCCGGCGAGAAGGCCCGCGGATCACGCCGCCGAACGGCGGCCGGCGCCGCCACGGGGGGCGCCGCCGGCACCAGCGGTCGCGGCTCCGACCGCCGAGGCAACCGCCGCACCACGGCCACCTAGGGTCTCTCATCCGGATCAGGCCGGATCAGGGAGCCGGGCCCGGCACGGCGCCTCGCCGCGTCGTCGTCGGCCGCCGATGCTCAGGACCGGGTCACCGCCCTGCCGTTGACGCCTGGTGTGCTGCCGCGGCCGTTCGGTGCGCGCCGTCGGCGGTGAGTGCGTGCAGGATCTCCTCGACGCTCTGTTTGGCGTCGCCGAAGAGCATGCCGCTGTTCTCGCGGAAGAACAGCGGGTTCTGCACGCCCGCGTAGCCGGAGGCCATGGAGCGCTTGAAGACGATGACCTGTTCCGCCTCCCAGACCCGCAGCACCGGCATGCCCGCGATCGGGCTGTCCGGGTCCTCGGTCGCGGCGGGGTTGACGGTGTCGTTCGCGCCGATGACCAGGACGACCGAGGTGTCGGCGAAGTCGTCGTTGATCTCGTCCATTTCCAGGACGATGTCGTACGGCACCTTCGCCTCCGCGAGCAGCACGTTCATGTGCCCGGGCAGGCGACCGGCGACGGGGTGGACGCCGAAGCGGACTTCCACTCCCCGGTCGCGCAGTTGCCGCGTCAGCTCCGCGACCGGGTGCTGGGCCTGGGCGACGGCCATGCCGTAACCGGGGGTGATGATCACGGAGCGGGCCCGGGCGAGCATCTCGGCGGCCTCCGCGGCTCGCACCTCGCGGTGCTCGCCCTGCTCCTCCGCGCCGCCGGACGGCGCCTCGATGCCGAAACCGCCGGCGATCACGGAGAGGAAGGAACGATTCATCGCATGGCACATGATGTAGGACAGATAGGCACCGGAGGAGCCGACCAACGCGCCCGTGACGATGAGCAGGTTGTTGTCGAGGAGGAACCCGGCCGCGGCGGCCGCCCATCCGGAGTAGCTGTTCAGCATGGAGACGACGACGGGCATGTCCCCGCCGCCGATCGAGGCGACCAGGTGCCAGCCCAGGACCAGCGCCAGAACGGTCACCGCGATCATCAGTGACAGGTTCGGACTGATCGTGAACCAGACGGTGAGCGCGACGAACGCGACGAGAGCCCCGATGTTGAGCGCGTTCTTGCCCGGCAGCATCAGCGGACGGGACTTGATGCGGGCGGAGAGCTTGAGGAACGCGACGATGGAGCCGGTGAAGGTGACGGCACCGATGAAGATGCCGATGAACACCTCGGCGTGGTGGATGCCCAGCAGGTCGGCGCCGATCCGGGTCTGCGCCGTGCCGTGCGCCTCCACCTCCAGGTAGCTGTTCCAGCCCACCAGCACCGCGGCGAGGCCGACGAAGCTGTGCAGGACCGCGATCAGTTCGGGCATCTGCGTCATCTCGACACGGCGGGCCCGCCACAGGCCGATCGCCGCGCCCAGCGCCATGGCCAGCACGATCAGGGCCACCGCCCCGGCGGTGATGCTCTGCGCCGCCAGCACGACCGTGGCGACCAGGGCGAGGGCCATGCCGGCGATGCCGTAGACGACGCCGGCGCGGGAGGTGCGGTGCTGGGACAGGCCGGCCAGGCTGAGGATGAACAGCAGCGCGGCGACCAGGTCGGCAGCGTGGGAGGCTGTCAGGGAGGTCATCTCGGCTCAGCCTTTCGAGAACATGGACAGCATGCGGCGGGTGACGGCGAAACCTCCGAAGACGTTGACGCTCGTCAGAAGGATCGCGACGAAGGACAGCGCGGTGACGATCGCTCTCTCGTGCCCGATCTGCAGCAGGGCGCCGATGACGACGATGCCGGAGATCGCGTTGGTCACCGACATCAGCGGTGTGTGCAGCGCGTGGTGCACCTTGCCGATGACGTAGTAGCCGATCACCACCGCCAGGGCGAACACGGTGAAGTTCCCGGCGAGTTGGGCGGGGGCGAAGGCGACCAGCAGGAACATCGCGAGCATGCCGAGCCCGATCAGGGCGAAGCGTGCCTTCGGCGTCGGCCCGGTTTGCCCGGACGGCTTGGGCTCCGGCTCGGCGGTCGTGGTCTGCGCGGCCGGGGCGGCCGATACGGACACGGGCGGCGGCGGCCAGGTGACGGCCCCGTCCCGCACCACGGTCACGGCCCGCTGCACGACGTCCTCGAAGTCGATCACCAGCCGGCCGTCCTTGCCGGGCGTGAGCAGCTTCAGCAGGTTCACCAGGTTGGTGCCGAACAGCTGCGAGGCCTGAGCGGGCAGCCGGGAGGCGAGGTCGGTGTAGCCGATGATGGTCACGCCGTTGTCGGTGACCACCGCGCGCCCCGGCACGGTGCCCTCGACGTTGCCGCCCTGGGCGGCGGCCATGTCGACGACGACGCTGCCCGGCTTCATGACGGCCACGTCCCGGGCGGTCAGCAGGCGAGGCGCCGGCCGGCCCGGGATCAGCGCGGTGGTGATCACGATGTCCACGTCCTGCGCCTGGGCGTGGTAGAGCTCGGCGGCGGCGCGGTCGTAGTCGGCCGAGGTCGCCCTGGCGTACCCGTCGGTGCTCGTCTCCTGGGCGACGTCCACCGGCAGGTACTCGCCGCCGAGCGACTTCACCTGGTCGGCCACCTCCGGCCGCGGGTCGGTGGCCCGCACGACCGCACCGAGGCTGGAGGCCGCGCCGATCGCCGCGAGACCGGCCACGCCCGCGCCCGCGACGAGCACCTTCGCCGGCGGCACCTTGCCCGCCGCGGTGACCTGCCCGGTGAAGAACCGGCCGAAGACGTGGGCGGCCTCGATGACCGCCCGGTATCCGGCGATGTTCGCCATCGACGACAGCACGTCCATCGACTGGGCGCGCGAGATACGCGGCACCGCGTCCAGCGCCAGAGCGCTGATCCCGGCGTCGGCGAGCGCCTGAAGCAACTCGGGCCGCCCGGCGGGAGCCAGCAGGCCCACCAGGGCCGCGCCCTGTCGCAATCGGCCGATCTCCGAGTCGGAGGGGGCGTTCACCTTCAGGACGACATCCGCGGTCCAGGCCTCGCCGATCTCGGCGCCGGCATCGACATAGGCTTGGTCGCCGAAGCCGGAGGCCTCGCCGGCCTCGGGCTCCACCACGACCTCGTAACCGAGGCCCAGCAGCTGACGCACTGTCGCGGGAGTCGCCGCGACACGGGTCTCCCCGGAGGCGGACTCGGTCACGACGCCGATGCGCTGCGGTGGCTGGTGCGCGGGTTCACGTGAAGACATGTCTCGTGTTCTCTCCTCTGGGGAGGCTTTGACGGGGCATCCGTGATCGATCGGGCGTTCGTCGGCCCTGTCCCCGGTGGGCACGGGGTCTCCGGGGGCGGAGCCGCAGGTACATACCTACCCTTCCCCTCGAGAACGTCGTGCCCGTTTCAGGACAGTCACCGAAGAGGGCTGTTCCTGCCTCCCCGGTGTGCCCCGGTCGGGTGTGCGCCGTCACGTCGTGGTGCAGGCGCGGCCGTTGAGGGTGAAGTCGGTGGGTGCGGAGTTGTGGTCGTGCCAGGAGGCGATGAAGCCGAAGGAGAGGGTGCCGGCGGCGGGGACGGTGCGGTCGTAGTCGGCGGCGGTGGCGGTGACGCGGGGGCCGTCCTGGTGGACGGTGGCGTCCCACATCTGGGTGATGTGCTGGCCGTCGCGGAAGGTCCAGCTCGTCCGCCAGGTGTCCAGGGCCCGGGTGGTGGTGACGGTGACGCGGGCCTGGAAGCCGTCGTTCCACTGGTCGGCCAGGTCGTAGCGGACCGAGCAGACCGGGGACGCGCTGCTGGACGGGGCGGGCGTGCGGGAGGGGCCGGAGCCGTCGCTTGATCCGGTCGCGGTGGTGGACGACGAGGTGCCCTGGGGTTCCGGGTCCGGGTCGGCGTGGCCGGAGCCGGTCGCCGTACCGCTCGGGGAGGTCCGGCGGGACGGGGACGCCGGGGCGGTGGACGCGGCCGAGCCACGGGCCGAGTGCGGTGAGGGGTCTGCGGAGGGCAGGGTGAATCCGCCGTCAGCGACCGGCCGGCCCTCCCCCTCGCCGCCGGCGGAGTCGTTCGCCGAGCCGCCGAACGGCATCAGCGACACGGTCAGTGCCAGCGCCGACAGCGCCACCGCCGCCGCGAGCAGGCTGCCGCGCACCACCCGGGCCCGGCCCGCTCCGGTCCCCGGCGGATCGGCGCTCTCGGTGCCGGCGGCGGCGCGTGGCGGACCGAGGCGTACCTCGGCGGCCCGGCGGCGGCGCTCCAGATAGGCGAGGCCGCCCCAGCCGATCACACCGCCGGCCAGGGCGGCGGGCAGTCCGCCGCCGTGCGGCCGGAGGCAGGCGGCGGCCTCCGCGCACCGCACGCACGTGGCCAGGTGCCGGGACAGGTCCTCGGGTGCCTCGCCGGCGGGCGCGGAGCGGGTGACGGCGTCCAGCAGCCGGGCGTAGCGGCGGCACTCGGCGTCCATCGGGGAGTCGAGGTGGTTGCGCCGGCAGCGGTCCCGGAACAGGGACCGGACCTGGTCCAGTTCCTCGGAGACGGCCGCCGGGTCGAGCCCGAGCCGGCGGGCCACGACGACCAGCGGCAGCGCCTCCACCTCGGCCAGCCACAGCAGCGCGGCGTCCGCCTCCTGGAGATCCCGCAGTCCGCGCAGCGCCAGGGGGCGAAGCGGCGGCGGGCCCGGATAGCGGGCGGCACGGTCGGAGTTGAGCCACAGCCGCAGATCCGGGTCGAGCCGGTCACCGAGCCCGCCGGCCTCCCAGGAGGCGGCCGTGGTGCGTACCGCGGTCAGCATCAGCGGGATCGCGGGCAGGCGGGGCGTACGGCGGCCGCGGGACGCCCCGGCGTCGGCGGCGCGCACCTCGCGCAGGCCGAGCGCGAACGCCTCCGTGGCCAGTTCGTGCGCCGCCGCGGCGCCGGCCGTGCACAGGTCGGCGTAGGAGAGCACGGCGTCCCAGCACTCGGCCCACAGCGCCGCCTCGGTGGCGTCCTTGGGGCTCGGCTGCTCGGGCATGGGTCTCCTGCGTCCACGGGCGAGGTCGACTGACCGTGTTCACAGCGGAGTTGGGGTGCGGCCTCGCGGCAGGGCCCGAGCTTCGCACGTCCCGGACACGACTGACAAGCCGCGTATGGGGATGGCGAGCCGCGTGTTCCGCTGCCGTGACCCGCGCCGCCGGCCCCGGCTCCGCTCCGTCATCTCCGTGATACGGATCGGCGCCGCATCCTGCTCACGGCGCGCGGAGAACCGCACCGGCGCCCGTCAGCCGCCGGGCCCTGCTCCGCGCGCTGTCCCGCCCCTTCCTACGCCCTCTCCGGCGCCGTCTCCTTCTCGCGCGCCGCGCCGTCCGCCGCGTCGTCCGCGGCATCGTCCGCCGGCAGGCTGTCCATGAACGAGCTGACCGAGAAGACGGCGCGGCCGGGTCCGGGCGGGCCGTAGCCGGGGGGCGAGGAGAGACCGAAGTCGTCCATGGTGGCGCGGTAGGCCTCCAGCAGCCGGATGTGGTACTCCAGCGGCGCGCCCTGCGGGTTGGCCTTGCCGAGCGGGGTGGTGGGCTCCGGGCACCAGGTGGTGAAGCGGGGCGTGATGCCGTGCGACATGAAGAAGCGCAGGCCCTCGGTGGTGGAGGCGATGGCCTCGTCGACCGTGGTGAAGCCGAACGGCTCGGCCATCTCCACGCCCGCGACGAAGTTGGGGATCACGTTGCGCGCCCCGAAGACGTCCGCGGAGTCCAGGATGCGCCGGTGCCACTCGTCCCGGCCGACGTAGCGCTCCTTGCCGGGGCAGTACAGCTCGAACAGGCGCCGGTCCCACACCTCGAAGTTGGGGTGGTAGATCTGCACGCCGTAGTCCTTGAACCGCTGCACGTCGTCCTTGGGCAGCGCCTGGGCGACGACCTTGCCGATCCAGCGGCCGGGGAAGCGCTGCTCGATGGCCTTGGCGTAGTGGCCGTAGAAGTCGGCCTCGTCGCGGCCCGCCACCTTGGACGTGATCGCGCCGCCGGTCAGCGTGTACGCGGTGGACGCCTTCTGGGTGTCGTACCGGTCGATGATCTCGAGGGCTTCGAGGACCTCCTCGACGTCCTTCACGCCCGTGTAGGGCCGGCCGGCGGCCTTGTGCTGACGCCAGTTGTGGTTGATGTCGCAGTACTGGCACTCCTCCTTGGCGCCGAAGTACTGGCAGACCCGGAAGACGGTCAGGTAGATCAGGTAGCCCCACTGGATGGTGGGGGCCACCTCCATGACGGACTTCCCGTTGGCGAGGGTGTGCCGGTAGTACTCCGGCATGGGCGGCACTCCGACGTCGGCGATGCGCCGGCCGTCGAGGTAGAGGCCGAGCAGGCCCTCGTCGTCGGCGGCCACGCGGTAGGGCGAGGCGGGATTCACCCGAACGGAGACGACGGTGCGCCGCAGGTCGTACGGGCCGCCGGTGAGGATGATCTCCTCGGGCGGGCGCCTGAGCGCGGCCTCGCCCAGCTCGGGGAGGGTGCCGTGGTCGAAGGAGAAGATGAAGTACGACTTCGGCTTCACCTCGCCGCTCTCGTTGTCACTGAGCGCGGAGGGGTCGAAGGCCACCCCGCCCCGCAGCAGGTCCTCCTTGAAGACGGCCTCCCGCGGCACATGTGGAAAGCGCTCCATCAGATCCTCGACCAGCGCGGTACGGCTGCCCATCCCGTCTCTCCTCCTGGCTCGGTGCGTACGACTCCTCACGGTATGCCCCCGCCCGCGGCGCGGCCGTGCCGGGTCCCCTTCGCACCCGTCGGCGGGGCGGGGGCGGGGCTCGGGGAATTAGTATGGTGGCTTGACAAAATAAGACGACATCACCGACCGTCGGGTAGGTTCCCTCGGCATACGGGCGCACGACGGGAGTCCGACGACAGGCCTGGACGCCCTGGGGAGGGACGACGACATGAGCGGGACCGTGACCAACTGGGCGGGCAACATCGTCTACACCGCCGCGGAGGTGCACCGGCCGGACTCGGTCGAGGAGCTGCGCGCGGTGGTCGCCGAGAGCGCGGCGGTGCGCGCCCTGGGCAGCGGGCACTCCTTCAACGAGATCGCCGACCCGGGCGCCGGCGGCGTACTGCTCCGCCTGGACGCGCTGCCGGCCGAGGTGGACGTCGACACGGCGGCCCGCACGGTCCGGGTCGGCGGCGGGGTCCGGTACGCGGAACTGGCCCGCCGGGTCCACGCGCACGGGCTGGCGCTGCCCAACATGGCGTCCCTGCCGCACATCTCGGTGGCCGGCTCGGTGGCGACCGGCACCCACGGCTCGGGGGTGACCAACGGGCCGCTCGCGGCGGCGGTGCGCGAGGTCGAGCTGGTCACGGCGGACGGCTCGACGGTACGGATCGGGAAGGGCGACGCGCGGTTCGGCGGCGCCGTGACGTCCCTCGGGGCGCTGGGCGTGGTCACGGCGCTCACCCTGGACCTGGAGCCGGCCTACGAGGTGGAGCAGCACCTCTTCACCGAACTCCCCCTGGACGGGCTGGACTTCGAGACGGTGGCGGGCGCCGCGTACAGCGTCAGCCTGTTCACCGACTGGCGGGATCCGGGCTTTCGGCAGGTGTGGCTCAAGCGGCGCACCGACCAGGTGCTGCCCGAGTTCCCCTGGGCGGTGCCCGCCAAGGTCGCGCTCCACCCGGTGCCCGGGATGCCGGCGGAGAACTGCACCGAGCAGTTCGGCGTGCCGGGGCCCTGGCACGAGCGGCTGCCGCACTTCCGGGCGGAGTTCACCCCGAGCAGCGGCGCGGAGCTCCAGTCGGAGTACCTGCTGCCGCGCCCCTTCGCCATGGACGCGCTGCACGCCGTCGACCGGATCCGGGAGACGGTCGCCCCGGTCCTCCAGACCTGCGAGGTGCGCACGGTCGCCGCCGACGAGCAGTGGCTGAGCCCGAGCCACGGCCGGGACACGGTGGCGCTGCACTTCACCTGGGTCGAGGACACGGCGGCGGTGCTGCCGGTGGTGCGGCGGCTGGAGGAGACCCTGGAGTCCTTCGGCCCGCGGCCCCACTGGGGAAAGGTGTTCGCCGTGCCGGCCGCCGAGCTGCGCGCGCGGTACCCGCGTCTGGACGACTTCGGGGCGCTGGTGCGCGAGCTGGACCCGGCCGGGAAGTTCACCAACGCCTTCGTACGGGACCTTCTCGGCCGACGATGACCTCCCACGGCGGCCATGGAACCGCCTACTTTCTACAGCCCCTTTCCTAAGCCCTTGTCGAAAGGCCGCCGCAGGCCATAGCCTTGCGGCGGTCTCGGCGAGGGGATGGGGGCAGACGCAGTGAAGCGCACGTCACGGGACATTCGCACCGCGAACCGCTACGAGGTGCTGCGCCAGATCATCGCCCGGTCGCCCACCTCCCGCCAGGAGCTGGCGGCCGCCACCGGGCTCAGCCTCGCCACGGTCGCCACGCTCGTCGGCGAGCTGCTCGACCTGCGCATGATCACCGAGGTGGGGTTCGAGGACTCGGCGGGCGGTCGGCCGCGCGGCCTGGTGGCCGTCGATTCCGCGGGCGGCGCGCTGATCGGCGTGGACATCGCGGAGACGTATGTCAGGGTCGAGCTGTTCGACCTGGCGCTGAACGTGCTGGCCCGCGCCGACGAGGACATGCGGCCCGGCGAGAGCCGTCCCGAGCAGGTGGTCGGCCATGTCGCCGCGGCCGTCGGCTCGGTGGTCGCGCAGGCCGGGGTCGAGGGCGCCCGGGTGCTGGGCGTCGGCGTGAGCGTGCCCGGCCAGGTGGACCGTGACACCGGCGTCGCCGAGTACGCGCCCAACTGGGACTGGCACGACGTACCGCTCCTCGACCTGCTCGCCGAGCACATCGCCTACCCGCTCCACCTGGACAACCCGCTGCGCGCCTGCGCGGTCGCCGAGCTGTGGTTCGGGGCCGCGCGCGGGCGGGGGGACGCGGTGGTGGTCAACCTCGGCACCGGGGTGGGCGCCGGGCTGGCGCTGGGCGGCGGGCTGCACCGGGGCGTCAGCAACAGCGCCGGCGAGTGGGGCCACACCACGCTCGTGCTCGACGGCCGGCTGTGCCACTGCGGCAACCACGGCTGTGTGGAGACGTACGTCGGCGCGCCCGGCATCATGCTGAACCTGCGTGAGCTGAGTCCGCAGAGCCCGCTGCTGCACCCCGGGGACCAGACGGCCACCATCGACGCGCTGGCCCGGGGGGTCGCCGCCGAGGACCCGGTGGCCGTCAAGGTCGTCCGCGACACCGCCCGTTACCTCGGCGCGGCCATCGCCGACCTGGTGAACCTCCTCAACCCCGAGGTGGTCGTGCTCAGCAGCTGGGTCGCGGCGACGCTCGGCGAGCCCCTGCTGCACGAGGTGCGCGAGACCGTCGCCCAGCACGCGCTGAAGCGGCCGTACGCCGCCACCGAGATCGTCCTGTCCCCGATCCCCACCGACCCCGTGTGCCTCGGCGCGGCCACGTTCGCGCTCGAAGGCGCGTTGCAGTCGGTCGGCCAGAGGAACCACAAGCGCACCACCACCGCCGCCAGGGGCCGTACCGCGCCGCCTTCCTGACGAGGCACGGCCCGGCAACAGCACATCTCCCCCGAGGCGCGGCAACAGCACCCAACTCCCCCGCCCCCGGGCAGCCACCCCTTCCCTGTGACCGAGGGCCGCCGGACACCCTGACCCGGCGGCCCTCAACCCGCGTACGCCGTCGGTGCGTTCGGTATCACGAACCGCCCGCAACGCTTCGAACAGACTTCGTCCAACCCCTTGCCGAAGCCTTAGCCGAAGAATAACGTCCCGCCACACCGCAGCCGCAATCGAGACAAGGACGTCAGCATGCCTGCACTGAGCAGCAGCAACTGGGACCGCCGATCGATCCTCCGGGCCGCCGCGGGCCTGGCCGCCGCCGGCACGCTCGCCGCCTGCGGCAGCAACAACGGCCGGGGCTCGGGGAGCGGGTCGGGCGAGCACCTCGCCCAGATGTTCCACGCCTACGGCGAGGCGGGGACGGAGCAGGCGGTCAAGCGGTACGCCGCCGCCTACAAGGGCGCACAGGTTTCCACGCAGTGGATCACCGGGTCGAACTTCGAGAGCAAGCTCTTCGCGAGCCTGCTCACGAAGAACGCGCCGGACGTGTTCGAGTTCCACCCGCAGTACCAGCTCATCAAGAGCGGCCAGGTCGCCGACCTGACCGACCTCATCGAGCCGGTCAAGGACGACTTCAACCAGGCGGACATCGCCTCGCACACGGTGGACGGCAAGATCTACGGCATCCGCATGATCGACGACCCGCAGTTCTTCTTCTACCGGAAGTCGCTGCTGGAGAAGGCGGGCATAGAACCGCCCACGACCCTGGAGGAGCTGATCGAGGCCGCCGCCAAGCTCACCACCGACAAGGTCAAGGGCGTCTTCCTCGGCAACGACCTGCACGCCGTCATCCAGCCGCTGTTCTACTCGGCCGGCGCCGACACCCTCACCGACGACAACAGGATCGCCTACCACACGGACGGCGTCGTCGAGGGCCTGAAGCAGCTGCGCAAGCTCTTCACCAGCGGCGACCTGCTGCTGGACGCCCCGGCCGACTACTGGGACCCCTCCGCGCTCAACCAGGGCCTGTGCGCCATCCAGTTCTGCGGCATGTGGGCCATGCCGCAGTTCCAGCAGACCCTCGGCGACGACCTCGGCATCATGCCGTTCCCGAAGGTCGGCGCCGGCGGGAAGCCCTCCGTCTACAACGGCGGCTGGTCGGTCTTCGTCAACGCCAAGAGCGAGAACCTCGACGCGGCCAAGGAGTACGTGAAGTGGCTGTGGATCGACCAGAAGAAGTACCAGGAGGACTGGGCTCTGTCCTACGGCTTCCACATCCCGCCGCGCACCTCCATCGCCCGGTCCGCCACCAAGCTGAAGTCCGGCCTGCCGGCGGAGGGCGTGAAGCTGTTCGACGAGTACGGCCACTTCGACCGGATCGGCTGGACCCAGGCCATGATCACCGCGACGGAGAACGTCTTCGCCGACTGCGTGCGCAAGAACGGTGACCCGGAGGCCGCCCTCGACACGTGCGACAAGACGGTGAACGCCGAGCTGAAGAAGCTCTTCGGATAGGCCGGCGGACGGATCACGACATGTCGACGACCACGACGCGCGGACTGGCGGGCCCCGCCCCGGCCGAGGCCTCCCCGGCCAGGCCGCGGCGGGGGCTGCGCGGCAGCCGCACCTTCAACTTCTGGCTCTTCACCAGCCCGTTCCTCATCGGGCTGATCGTCTTCGTCTACGTACCCATCGGCTGGAGCGTCTATCTCAGCTTCTTCGAGGCCCGGTTCACGGTCACGCCCAGCGACTTCGTCGGCCTGGGCAACTACCGGGAGATCCTGACGGACGGCAACTTCACCGGCTCCCTCGTCACCTTCACCGTGTTCGCCCTGTTCATCGTGCCCACCACATGGGCGGTCTCCCTGGGCCTGGCGCTGCTGGTGAACCGGCTGCGGTTCATGCGGGCCTTCTTCCGGTCGGTGTTCTTCCTTCCGACGGCGTGCAGTTATGTCGCCGCCTCGCTGATCTGGAAGATGTCGATCTTCAACGGGGTGCGCTTCGGTCTGGCGAACACCGTCCTCGGCGTGTTCGGTGTGGACAACACCGCCTGGCTCGCCGACCCCAGCCCGCCGTGGTACTGGCTGGTCATCGTCACCGCCCGCCTGTGGCTCCAGTCCGGCTTCTACATGATCCTCTTCCTGGCCGCGCTGCAGAACATCCCGCGGGAGCTGTACGAGGCCGCCGCCATCGACGGCGCCAGGCGCGGCTGGCAGACCTTCCGGTACATCACGCTGCCGCAGCTGCGCGCCACCTCCACGGCCGTGATCCTGCTGCTGATCGTGGCCGCCTATCAGGCCTTCGACGAGTTCTTCAATCTGCTGTCCAAGACGACCTGGGGACGTCCGCCCCTCGTCGAGCTCTACTACACCGCCCTCGGACAGGACCAGAACTACGGCAAGGGCAGCGCCGGCGCCGTGATCCTCACGCTGCTGATCTGCGTCGTCACCCTGTTCCAGGGCCGGATCATGGGATTCGGAAGGGGTGAGGAGTCCAAGTGACCACGACCACGCCCGAGGCCGGGAAGCCACGCCGCACGAGGCGCGGTGGCGCGGTGATGAGCTCCTCCGGCCTCTACCTCGCCACGGGCCTTGCCGCCGTCCTGTTCCTCGTCCCCTTCTACATCCTGATCCGCAACGCCCTCTCCACCGATCCCGAGATCACCGGCGAGAACTGGAAGTTCTTCCCCACCCACATCCAGTGGGGCAACATCACCGAGCCGTTCCGGGACATGACGGTCGACTTCGGCCAGTCGATGGTGAACTCGCTGATCGTGGCCGTCCTGCACACGGCCGGCACCCTGTTCGTCTGCTCGATGGCCGGCTACGGCCTGGCCCGCATCCCGTACCGGCACGCCAACAAGGTCTTCTACGGTGTCCTGTTCACCCTGATGGTCCCGACCGCTGTCACCTTCGTGCCCAGCTTCGTGCTGGTGTCGTCGCTCGGCTGGGTGGACAGCTACCGGGGCCTGATCGTCCCGGGCCTGTTCACCGGTTTCACCTGCTTCCTGTTCCGGCAGTACTTCCTCGGGTTCCCGAAGGAACTCGAGGAGGCGGCACGGGTGGACGGGCTCGGCTACTGGGGTGCCTACTGGCGCGTCGTCGTCCCGAACTCACTGAACTTCTTCGCGGCCATCGCCACCATCACCTTCATCAACGGCTGGAACTCGTTCCTGTGGCCACTGGTCATCGGCCAGGACCCCAGCGCCTGGACCGTCCAGGTCGCACTGTCCTCGTACATGACCAACCAGACGGTCAACTACCACCTGATCTTCATGGCCACCGCCATTTCCATCCTGCCCCTGCTGTTCGTGTTCCTCTTCCTCCAGCGCTGGCTGGTGCAGGGGATCGCGCAGACCGGTATCAAGGGCTGAGCTAGGAGTCCTATGTCTTTCCCCCGTCGTCGCACCGTCACCGATCACGTCGAGGACGTCTCGCCGGGCTCCGGGGTGCTGCCGCCCCGCGCCCGCTACGCGTCCTCGGACGCCATGTCACTGTCCTTGAACGGAAGCTGGCGGTTCCGGCTGTCGCGCACGGCCGACGCCGAGGACGACTCCTTCGCCGAGCCCGGGTACGACGCCGGGGACTGGGCGGAGGTCGCGGTCCCCGGCCACTGGGTCCTCCAGGGGCACGGCTCGCCCATCTACACCAACCACCTCTACCCCTTCCCCGTCGACCCGCCCCGCGTCCCCATCGAGAACCCGACCGGCGACCACCTGCGCGTCTTCGACCTGCCCGCGGGCTGGCCGGCGGACGGGGGCGCGGCGCTGCGCTTCGACGGTGTCGAGTCCTGCGCCCGTGTCTGGCTCAACGGCACGGACCTCGGCGAGTTCAAGGGCTCCCGGCTGCCGCACGAGTTCGCGGTCGGGCAGCTGCTGCGGCCGGCCGGCAACGTGCTCGCGGTGCGCGTCCACCAGTGGTCGGCGGGCTCCTACCTGGAGGACCAGGACCAGTGGTGGCTGCCGGGCATCTTCCGGGACGTCACCCTGCTGCACCGCCCGGCGGCCTGCGTCCAGGACTTCTTCGTGCACGCCTCCTACGACCACGCGACGGGCGAGGGCACGCTGAGGGTCGACTCGGACGTGGCCGGCCGGGTGACCGTGCCGGCCCTGGACATCGATGTCGCCACGGGCGAGCCGGCGACCGTGCCGGTCCGCCCGTGGACCGCGGAGACGCCGGTGCTCTACGACGGCGTACTGGCCACCGAGGGCGAGCGGGTGCCGCTGCGGATCGGCTTTCGTACGGTGGAGCTGTCGGACGGCCTGATCAAGGTCAACGGCCGCCCGGTCCTCTTCAAGGGCGTCAACCGGCACGAGTGGCACCCGGAGAAGGGCCGCGCGCTGGACCTCGACACCATGCGCGAGGACGTGCTGCTGATGAAGCGGCACAACATCAACGCCGTCCGCACCTCCCACTACCCGCCGCACCCCGCCTTCCTGGACCTGTGCGACGAGTACGGACTGTGGGTGATCGACGAGTGCGACCTGGAGACCCACGGCTTCGTCGAACAGGACTGGCGGGACAACCCGGTGGACGACGACCGCTGGACCCCGGCGCTGCTCGACCGCGCCGCCCGCATGGTCGAACGCGACAAGAACCATCCCTCGGTCGTCATGTGGTCCCTGGGCAACGAGGCCGGCACCGGCCGCGGACTGACCGCCATGGCCGAATGGATCCACGGCCGCGACCCCTCCCGGCCGCTGCACTACGAGGGCGACCGCGACTGCCGGAACACCGACGTGTACTCGCGGATGTACGCCTTCCACGAGGAGGTCGAGCGGATCGGCGAGGGCCTGGACGGCGGCACGCACCGGCGCCGCGAACTCCCCTTCATCCTCTGCGAGTACGGCCACGCCATGGGCAACGGCCCCGGCGGACTCGCCGACTACCAGCGGCTGTTCGAGAGGTACGACCGCCTCCAGGGCGGCTTCGTCTGGGAGTGGATCGACCACGGCATCAAGGACGACCGCTACGGCTACGCCTACGGCGGCGACTTCGGCGAGGAGCTGCACGACGGCAACTTCGTCTGCGACGGCCTGCTGTTCCCCGACCGCCGCCCCTCCCCCGGCCTGATCGAGTTCAAGAAGGTGATCGAGCCGGTCCGGATCGAGGGCGGGGGCGAGGGCCCGGAAGGCATGGTGCGCGTGACCAACCTCCAGGACTTCGCCGATCTGTCGGCGCTCGCCTTCGAGTGGGCGTACCAGGTCGAGGGGGAGACCGTGGAGTCCGGCGCCCTGTCCGTGCCGGCGCTCGCGCCGGGCGAGTCGGCCGACGTGAAGCTGCCCGAGCCACCCGGGGGACATGACGGCGAGACGCACTGGACGGTCCGGGCGCTGCTGGCGTCGGACACCGCGTGGGCCCCGAAGGGGCACGTGGTGGCCTGGGGCCAGGCCACCGTGGCCCCGCGCACGCCGCCGACGGTGCCGGCCACCGAGCGGCCGGTGCGCGGTCCCGCCGGGGATCTGATCACCCTCGGCCCGGCCGTCTTCGATGCCCGCACGGGCGCGTTGCGGCGCGTCGGCGACGTGGAGGTCACCGGGCTGCGGCTGGACGTGTGGCGGGCCCCCACCGACAACGACGACGGCGCCGAGTGGCAGACCGACACCCGCTACGGCCTGCTGTGGCGGCGGCTCGGCCTGCACCGTATGCGGCACCGTCCGGACGCCGTGGAGGCGGGCGAGGACGCGCTGACGGTACGCACCCGGGTGGCGCCCGCCGCCCGGGAGCTGGGCCTGGCGACGGTGTACCGCTGGACGTCGGACGGCGAGAGGCTGCGGCTGACCGTCTCGGTGTCGCCCGAGGGCGACTGGACCGTGCCGCTGCCCCGGCTCGGCATCCGGTTCGGGCTGTCCGCCGCCGACGAGGTGCGGTGGTACGGCGGCGGTCCCGGCGAGGCGTATCCGGACACCCGGTCCGCGTCGCTGATCGCCCGCTGGGACTCCACGGTCGACGAGCTCCAGACGCCGTACGTCCGCCCGCAGGAGAACGGTGCCCGCGCGGACGTCCGCTGGGCCCGGCTCGGCGGCCTGCGGATCGAGGGCGACCCGGAGTTCTGGCTGACGGCCCGGCGCTGGACCAGCGAACACCTGGACGCCGCCCGCCACCTCACCGACCTCACGCCCGGCGCCGCGTCCGACAGCGGCTCCGCCGCGGGGGTGTGGGTCAACCTCGACCACGCCCAGCACGGCATCGGCTCCCAGTCCTGCGGCCCGGGCCCCCTGCCGCGGTACTTCCTGCGGGCCGAGCCCCGGGAGTTCTCGTTCGTCTTCTCCGCGACGGGCTGACGGTTCCCGGTCCGCCTCGATGCGTCGCCTCCTCCTGCCGTGCGGATGCACTAGGCTCTGGCCTAGAGGCTCTAGGCAGGAGGAGGCGACGCCCGTGGGCCGAGCCGGTGTCAGCGTCGAGCGGCTGGTCGCGGCCGCCGCCGAGATGGCCGACGAGGTGGGGTTCGAGAACGTCACGCTGTCCGCGCTGGCGCGCGGTTTCGGGGTGAAGGACGCGAGCCTGTACTCACACGTCAGGAATCTGAAGGAACTGCGCACCCGGCTCGCCCTGTTCGCCGGCGGGGAGATGATCGACCGGATCGCCGCCGCCGTGGCGGGCCGGGCCGGGAAGGACGCGCTGGCCGCGTTCGCCGGTGCCTACCGGGAGTACGCCCACCGCCATCCCGGCCGGTACGCGGCCACCCAGGTCCGGATCGACCAGGACCTCGCCGCCGACTCCCCCGCCATGCGCCGCACCGCCGACATCACCTACGGCATGCTGCGCGCCTACGGCCTGGACGAACCCGACCTCACCGACGCCGTCCGCCTGCTGCGCAGCACCTTCCACGGCTACTGCGCCCTGGAGGCCACCGGCGGCTTCGGCGCGCCCCGGGACGTGGACGCCTCGTGGGACAAGGCCGTCGACGCCCTGCACACGGCGCTCACCCACTGGCCGCGAGAGGAACGCTGACGACATGAGCGACCTGCACCACGACGTGTGCGGCACGGGGCCCGTGCTGCTCCTCTTCCCCGGCGGGGCCGGGCACCCCATGGGGCTGGAGCCGATGACCCGGCGCCTGGCCCGCCGGTTCACCGTCGTCACGTACGACCCGCTCGGCCTGGCCCATGGCCGGCTCGGGCTGCCCGTCGCCGACCAGCGGGCCGAGGAGTGGAGCGACGGCGCGAGCCGGGTGCTCGACGCGGTGCTCCCCGAGGGCGAGTCGGCGTACGTCCTCGGCACCAGCTCCGGCAGCGTCGCCGCCCTGGATCTGCTGGCCCGGCATCCCGAGCGGCTGCGGCACGTCGTCGCCCACGAGCCTCCGTGCGTGGCGGTGCTGCCGGACGGGGCGCGGCAGCGGGAGCGCTTCCGGGAGGTGTACGACGCCTACCGTGCGGCGGGGCCGCAGGCCGCCGGAGCGCGGATGGCCGCCGTGCTGGCGGAACGGACCGTGGAGGACGGCACCCCCGAGGGCCGGCCCCTGACCCGTGAGGAGGAGCTGTCCTCGCCGATGGCCCTCTTCCTGGCCCACGTACTGCGCCGGTTCACCTCGTACGTTCCGCCCGCGGGCCCCCCGGCCGTCCCCCTCACCCTCGCCGCCGGCGTCGGCTCCCGCGGACAGCTGCTCCACCGGACGGCCGTCTTCCTCGCCGAGCGGTACGGCGCCGGCTTCGCCGAGTTCCCGGGCGGGCACATCGGGGCCGTCGAGCAGCCCGAGGCGTTCGCGGACCGGCTCGCCGACGTCCTCACCTCCCGGTGACCACGCTCAGGACAGGTCACCGAGGGCGTCGGCGTAGTACGTGGATCCGGCGAGGTGCCGGGCGAGTTCGCGAAAGCTCCAGCCCTCGCCCGGCGAGTGGTCGAGCTGCTCGGGGGTGAGCGCGTCCAGGCGGTTCGCCCAGATCCGGGCCAGCCGGGTGAGGCGGCTGCGCGCCTCGTCGAGGTCCTCCTCGGTGAAGGGTGCCCGGTCGGCCTCGGTCGTGATCGCCGAGGCGTGCCAGTGGTCCGGGCGCGGCTCCTCACCGGCCAGCCGAGCCTCCAGCTCCGCCAGGTGGTCGATCATGTGGTCGGCGACGCGGCGGATCGCCTTGTGCGGGGTGTAGACGCGGTCGTCGACGGGTGCGGGTGTGCCGTCCCAGGCCGTCCAGGTGGCGGCCAGGGCGAGCACGTGGTCGACCATGGCGGTCACGGAGGCGGCGGGCGTGTCGTGGGCGTTCTCGCTCATGCGGCTCACGCTAGGAGCCGGTTGCTTCGGCGCCGGCCGAAGTGTCCGGGGAACGCCTCGCGCTCCGCCCCGCTCCTCGGTGCCCTCGGCCCGCCGCCCGCTCCCTCATCCCGCCGCGCGTTCCCCGGCACCGCGCTCGACACAGAACTCGTTGCCCTCCGGGTCCGCGAGGACCGCCCAGCCCGTGCCGTCCGGGTTGCGACGGTCGTCGACCAGGGTGGCACCGAGGGCGAGCAGCCGCTCGACCTCCTCGTCACGGGTGCGGTCCTGCGGCTGGAGGTCGAGGTGGACGCGGTTCTTCGCCGTCTTGGCCTCCGGCACGGTGACGAACAGGAGCCCGGCGCCCTCGATCAGCGCCTCCTCGTCACCCGGCTTGTCGTCGTCGTGCACGGGCAGGTCCAGGACCTGTGACCAGAAGACGGCCAGGGCATAGGCGTCGGCGCAGTCGATCGTCGTGTGGCGGATGGCTGAAGTCATACGGGCATCCTGGCAGAGACGTCCACGACCTCGAGCCGGGATTTCTGCGGCGTCAGCCGGCCCTTCACAGACCGTCAGGTGCCGCGGCCGGGTCGGCCGGTCCGGTTGGGGCGAACACCGGCGGACACTCTCGACTAGCGTCGTCCTATGAGCACGAACGGCACGTCCTCCCCTCCCCCCGGCCTCCCCGAAGCCCTCGCCGCCGGGACGGTGGTGCTCGACGGCGGGATGTCCAACCAGCTGGAGGCGGCCGGGCACGACCTGAGCGACGAACTGTGGTCGGCCCGGCTGCTGGCCGAACGGCCGGAGGCGATCACCGAGGCCCACCTCGCCTACTTCGAGGTGGGAGCGGACGTGGCGATCACCGCGGGCTACCAGGCGACGTTCGAGGGGTTCGCACGGCGCGGGATCGGCCGGGAGCGCGCCGCCGGGCTCATCGCGTCGAGCGTGGAGCTGGCCCGGGCCGCGGTGCGGCGGGCGCGCGAGAAGGGTGTCGCACGGCCGCTGTGGGTGGCCGCGTCGGCGGGGCCCTACGGTGCGATGCTCGCCGACGGCTCGGAGTACCGGGGCCGCTACGGGCTGACCGTTCGGGAGCTGGAGCGCTTCCACCGGCCCCGCCTGGAGGTGCTGGCCGCGGCCCGGCCCGACGTGCTGGCCCTGGAGACGGTCCCGGACACCGACGAGGCGGAGGCCCTGCTGCGGGCCGTGCGCGGGCTCGGCGTACCGGTGTGGCTGTCGTACACGGTCGACGGTCCGCGCACCCGCGCCGGTCAGCCCCTGGAGGAGGCGTTCGCCCTGGCCGCCGACGCGGAGGAGGTGATCGCGGTGGGCGTGAACTGCTGCGCGCCCGAGGACGCGGACGCCGCCGTGGCGACGGCCGCCCGGGTGACCGGCAAGCCGGTCGTCGTCTACCCCAACAGCGGCGAGACCTGGGACCCCGGCGCCCGCGCCTGGAACGGCCGCTCCACCTTCACGCCCGACCGCGTCGCGCACTGGCACACCCACGGCGCCCGCCTGATCGGCGGCTGCTGCCGCGTGGGCCCGGCGGCCATCGCGGAGATCGCCCACGCACTGGTCCGGTCATAGCCCCACCGGACGGGACACCCACCGGCCCGGCGATCCGACCCGGCCGACACCCCCGCACGCGCGGGCACGCGGCCTCGCTCGGGCACCGCATACGGCACCGAGGCACGCCAAGCCGCCGGCACCCCGCGGACACGCGCGGCGCTGGCGGCGCGGGCGGGGTGCCGGCGGCGCGGGCGGCGAGCCGGGGCGCGGCCGGCGGCCGGCGGGGCGGGCGGGGGCCCG
>NZ_JBEXZD010000007.1:0-139039 GCF_040628575.1 Streptomyces sp. NPDC006393 | reverse complement strand
GATGCCGCAGGCCTTGGCGGCGGCCAGGGTGTCCTGGTTGTAGTTGCCGTAGGGCGGGCGCAGGAGCTCGGGGCGCTTGCCGAACTGGTCCTCCATGATGTCCTGCATGTCGCAGATCTCGCGCCTCTGCTGCTCGTAGGACAGGCCGGGGAGGTAGGGGTGGTGCAGGGTGTGGTTGTTGAGGGTGACCCCGGAGGCCTGCATCTTCCGGAAGTACGCGTAGTCGTCCTTGATGAGGTAATCGGTGAGGAACGCCGTGTAGGGGATCTTCAGCTCGCTCATCATCCGCAGGAACGCGGGGTCCTTCTCCGCGCCGTCGTCGATGGTGAGGAAGACGACCTTGTCCTCGGTGGGGACCGTGGTGAAGACCGGGGGGAGGTACCAGTCCTTCTGACGGCTCACCTCGAAGCCCGGGCGGGGGGTGATCCTCGGCTTCACGGCGGGGGGCTTCGGGGGTGTGAGGGGGACCTGCTTCAGCCCCCAGCGCCGGGCGGCGGCGACCCTGGCCGTGTAGGAGGCGCGCAGCCGGCTGGCGTAGGAGTCGAGGGCGCGGGCCGCGGGTGCCTGGCCGAGCTGCTGGCCCGGGGCGGGCGGTACGGGCGTGTCGGGCTCGGAGCAGCCGGAGGCGAGGGCGGCGACGGCGAGGGCGGCGAGCCCGGCTCGCAGGCCCGCTCTGTGCCCAGGAGAACAGACCACCTTGGGACGCTTTTTATCGTTTTGTACGACTGCTCTCATGGTGCCGGATCCTCGCAGGCCACCGGCCCGGACCCGCGACGACACCGCGGCCGCCGGGCGTACCGTCCACCGACTGGCCGACAATGAGCGCGTGAACGACCCACAGGCCCCTCTCGACCCCCGCGACCCCCGCGACCCCCGCCACCCCCGCGATCCCCTCGACCCTCTCGACCCGGTCGGCGCCCTCACCGCGCTGCTCACCCCCGAGGGCCGCGCCCTCCTGGACGAGGTGCGCGACACCGACCCCGCCGACGAACTCGCCGTCGCCACCCGCCTGCGCCGCGACCACCCGGCCGCACTGGTGTCGGCGGCGCTCGGGCAGGCCCGGATGCGGCAGCGGGCGGCGGCGAAGCTCGGGGCCGAGGACGCGCGGCGGATGTTCTTCACACCGAACGGGGTCGAACAGTCGACGCGGGCGAGCGTGGCCGCCCACCGGGCCGCGCGCCTCGCCGAACTGGGCGTGACCTCACTCGCCGACCTGTGCTGCGGCATCGGCGGCGACGCGATCGCCCTCGCCCGCGCCGGGATCCGGGTCCTCGCCGTCGACCGCGACCCGGTGACGGCCGCCGCGGCCCGCGCGAACGCCGAGGCCCTGGGACTTACCGAGCTGATCGAGGTGCGGGAGGCGGACGTGACGGACGTCGACACCTCCCCGTACGACGCGGTGTTCGTCGACCCGGCCCGCAGGGGCGGCCGGGGCCGGATCTTCGACCCGGAGGCCTACTCGCCGCCGCTCTCCTGGGCCGTCGAGACCGCCCTCAAGGCCCCGCACGCCGCCCTGAAGATCGCCCCCGGTGTCCCCCACGAGGCGGTGCCGCCGCAGGCCGAGGCCGAGTGGATCTCCGACGGCGGGGACGTGAAGGAGGCGGTGCTGTGGTTCGGCACCGAGCCGGGCCTGGTGCGGGCGACGCTGCTCCCCGGCCCGCACAGCCTGCGCGGCCGGGGCCTGGCGAACCCCCCGGTCCGCCCGCTGGGCCGCTACCTGTACGAGCCCGACGGGGCCGTCATCCGCGCCCACCTCGTCGCCGAGGCCGCCGCGGACCTCGACGGCGGCCTGCTCGACGAGACGATCGCGTACGTCACCGCCGACGAGCTGCGGCCCACCCCGTACGCCACCGCCTACGAGATCACCGACCAGCTCGCCTTCAACGTCAAGAAGCTGAAGGCGCTGCTGCGGGAGCGCGAGGTCGGCGCCCTGACCGTGAAGAAGCGCGGCTCGGCCGTCGAACCGGAGGAACTGCGCAGGAAGGTGCTGCCCAGGCCGCACGGCCGCAACGCCGCCACGGTCTTCCTCACCCGCGTCGCGGGCGCCCCGGCCATGCTGCTCGGACACCCGGCGGGCTGAGGCGCTCCGCCCACGCGGCCGGTCAGGACGCCACGGTCGCCTTGCCCACGGCGAAGCCCTTGGCCGGACCCTCCGGGATCACCGCGTCCGTGCCGTAGGGGACCCGGTGCTCGTCGGCGTACTTCGCCTTCTTCGGATCGGGGGACGTCAGCACGACCACCGCGCCCTCGTCGTCGAAGTCGTCGACGATCACGTACACCGGGATCCCCGCCCGGGCGTACTCACGGCGCTTGCGGACGCGGTCGCGCTGGAGCTTGCGATGACCCGGCGAGGTGACCTCGATCACCGTCTTCACCCCGGAGGCGTCGACGCCGAGGCCCTCCTCGTCGGGGATCTCGTCCAGGTCGACGGGAGCCACGAAGAGATCGGGGATCCAGGATTTGTGGCGGTGGATGACGTTGACGTCCTGGTGAGCCGCGTACCCGCTGCGCGACAGGTGGGCGTCCAGCGCCCGCCGCAGACGGTTGACGAGCACTCCATGACGACGACGACCGGTGGGCGACACCTCGATGGCCCCCTCGATGATCTCGGCGCGGTAGCCCTCGGGGAGATCCATGGCCTTCCACGCCTGCCACAGGACCTCGTCCAGATCGGAACCCGGCTCGGAAACCGGCTCGTCTGCCACCACCGGAGCCACCTCTTCTGCGAGAGCGGTCATCGTGAAGCATCTCCTCCTTCAAGTGTGGGCGGGAGCGCCACTACGGCACAAGCGACAGCCGTGACGCTATGGAGTCGCGGACTCTCCCGCGGCCGTACCCCGCGTGATCATCCGAACGGGTGAGCGCTCCCGCCGGCCCCGGTCGGACGGTGCCCCGGTCGGGCGCGCTCCGGGTGCGCACCGGGCACCTCGCCCCGAGAGTGGACACGACAAGTGGCCGTCACAGGCAGCCGGCCGGCGGACGGGGGCGTGCGGAAGCGAGGACATCCATGCTGCGGGGCTTCAAGAACTTCCTGATGCGCGGCGACGTGATCGTGATCGCCGTCGGCCTGATCGTGGCCCTGGCGTTCAGCACGCTGATCAAGGCGTTCACCGACTACGTGATCAACCCGATCATCGCCCGCGCCCAGGGCGGCACGTCGCAGGGACTCGGCTGGCAGCTCGGCAGCCCGGGCAACAAGGCGACCTACCTGGACATCGGGTCGTTCATCTCGGCGCTGATCTACTTCATCATCTTCATGGCGGTCGTCTACTTCCTGATCGTGCTGCCCTACCGGCACTACCAGGCGCGCCGCGGTGTGGCGGTCTTCAAGGACCCGGTGCCCACGAAGACGTGCCCGGCGTGTCTGTCGGACGACCTGCCCAAGCCCGCCGCCAAGTGCCGCTACTGCGGCTCGGCACAGCCGGGCGCGGTCTGATCGGACCCGGCAGCCCCCTTCGAAAGTTTCGAAGCCCGCCTCGGCACGTGCCCGTCCGCGCCGGCACCGTGCCCGTCCGTCTCGGTACCGTGCTCACACTCCGGGTGCCGCCGTGCTGCTGCGGACGACCAGGGTCGTCGCCAGCTCCACCCGGGTCGCCACCGCCGTCTCCTCCTCGCGCCCGAGGTCCAGGACCAGCCGGGCCGCCGCCTCGGCCATCTCCGTCAGCGGCTGCCGCACGGTCGTCAGCGGCGGGCCGACCCAGCGGGCCACGGGCAGGTCGTCGAAGCCGACCACGCTCAGGTCCTCCGGGATGCGCAGCCCCAGCTCCCGCGCCGCCTCGTACAGGCCGAGCGCCTGGAGGTCGTTGCCCGCGAAGATCGCGGTCGGCCGGTCCTCGCGGCGCAGCAGCTTCAGGCCCAGCCGGTAGCCGGCCTCGTGGTGGAAGTCGCCGGTGACGATCAGCGAGGGGTCCACCGGCAGCCCCGCCGTCTCCAGCGCGGCCCGGTAGCCGTCGACCCGGGCGCGGCTGCACATCATCCGTGACGGCCCGCTGAGCGCGCCGATGCGGGTGTGGCCGAGCTCGACCAGGTGCCGGGTGGCGGCGAGGCCGCCCTGCCAGTTGGTCGCGCCGATCGAGGGCACGTCGGTGCCGGGGTCACCGGCCGGGTCCATCACCACGAACGGGATGGACCGGCTGGTCAGCAGCGCCCGCTGGGACTCGTCGAGCCCGGACAGCACGAGCACCACGCCGTGCGGGCGGCGGGCGGCGACCTGGTCGGCCCAGGTCCGCCCGGGGGTGAGCCGGCCTGCGCTCTCGGAGAGCACCACGCTCAGGCCCGCGTCCCGGGCCACGTTCTCCACGCCCCGGATGACCTCCATCGCCCAGGCGCTCTCCAGCTCGTGGAAGACCAGGTCGATCAGGGGTGAGCGGGTGGCCTCGGCTCGTCTGCGCCGGTAGCCGTGGGCGCGCAGCAGCTCCTCGACGCGGCTGCGGGTGCTCGGGGCGACATCGGCACGGCCGTTGAGGACCTTCGAAACAGTCGGAGCCGACACGCCTGCCTCACGGGCGATCTCGGCAAGTGTGGCGGTGCGGGTTTCTGCGGTCTTCATCGGCTTCATGGTCCGAGATCGTATCTCCGCGAGACCTCTTGACGAACCCCCCAGAACGTCTTACGTTCCCGGAACATTCGAAGTAACATCCGAAACATTCGGGTGCGGGCGAAAGAGCCCTCACCCGAGCGATCTCTTGAGAGGTGCCGCCTTATGGAGTCCTACAGCAGACGTTGGTTCCTCGGTGCGGGCGCGGGCGTCGTCGCCGCCGCCGGACTGACCGCCTGCGGTTCCGGCAGCGGCTCGGGCGGCTCGGGCGGCGGCACCGTCAACGCGATGGTGTACGGCGACGACGCCGTCAAGGTACAGGAGAAGGCTGTCACCCGGTTCAACGCGTCGGCGGCGGCCAAGACGGCGAAGGGCAAGGTCAAGCTCCAGAAGGTGCCCGGCTCGGAGTACCCGGCCAAGCTGCGCACCGCGATGGGCTCGCCCAACGCCCCCGACGTGTTCTTCAACTGGGGCGGCGGCTCGATCAAGGCGTACAAGGAAGCCGACCAGCTGATCGACCTCACCGACACCATCCAGTCCGACTCGGTCCTCAAGAGCGGCTTCCTGCCCTCCGTCCTCGCCTCCGGGGCGCTCGAGAACAAGATGTACGGCATCCCGATGCGCGGCATGCAGCCCGTACTGGTCTTCTACAACAAGACGCTGTTCGCCGAGCACAAGCTCCAGGAGCCCAAGACCTGGGACCAGCTGCTCGACCTCAACGCCAAGCTGAAGAAGGCGAAGATCACGCCCTTCGCGCTCGGCGGCGCCGACATCTGGCCCGAGCTGATGTGGCTGGAGTACCTGGTCGACCGCATCGGCGGCCCCCAGGTCTTCGCCAAGATCAAGGACGGCGACGCCTCCGCCTGGGGCGACCCGGCCGTGCTCAAGGCCGCGCAGGCGGTCAAGCAGCTCATCGACGACGGCGCCTTCGGCAAGGGCTTCAGCTCGGTGGCGTACACCAACGGCGGCGCGCCCGCGCTGCTCGCCAAGGGCAAGGCGGCGATGCACCTGATGGGCTCGTGGGAGTACTCCACGCAGCTCGGCAAGTTCCCGGACTTCGCCAAGAAGGACCTGGGCTGGTTCGCGTTCCCGAGCTACGACGGCGGCGCCGGCGACATCCGCAACGTCGTCGGCAACCCCACCAACTACTGGTCGGTCAACGCCCGTGTCTCCAACAAGGACGCGGCCATAGCCTTCCTGCGCGACTGCGCCTCCGAGGCGTACACCAAGGACCTGATCGCCAACGGTGACGTCCCGACCACGACCATCGCGGAGAAGCTGCTGGACGCCTCCCCGAACCCGGAGTTCGCCAAGTTCCAGTACCAGATGGTGCAGCACGCCCCGGCGTTCACCCTCAGCTGGGACCAGGCGGTCGACCCGAGCCAGTCGCAGCCGATGCTGACCGAGATCAACAAGCTGTTCGTGGGCAAGTCGTCGCCGAGCGAGTTCGTCTCGGCGCTCAAGGGGCTGAAGTGAGCTCGTCGGTCACCACCCGGGCGAAGGGCAGGCCCGGCCGGGGCGTGCGGGCGGGCCGCCCGAACGCCGTCTGGGCCCTGCCCGCCGTCCTGTTCTTCACGTTCTTCGCCGTCGCCCCCATGGCGCTGGCGTTCTACCTCTCCTTCACCAAGTGGAACGGCCTCGGCGACCCCGAGCCGGTGGGCTTCGCCAACTGGCAGAAGCTGTTCGACGACCCGCGGCTGACCCAGTCGCTGACGGTGACCGTCCTGCTGACCGTCGTCAGCTGGGCCTTCCAGACCGTGGTGTCGCTGCTGCTCGGCGTGTGGGCGGCGGGCCGCCAGCGCAACCGCGCGTTCCTGTCGGCGGTCTTCTTCGTGCCGTTCCTGCTGTCCTCGACGGCGATCTCGCTGCTGTTCTACGCCCTGCTCGACCCGAACTTCGGCATCGTCCACGGAGACACGCTCGGCACGACCTCCGGCGCCTTCCTGGCGATCGTGTTCGTCGGCGGCTGGCAGTTCATCCCCTTCCACACCCTGATCTACCAGGGCGGGGCCCGGCAGATCCCCGAGGTGCTCTACCAGGCGGCGGCGATGGACGGCGCGGGCCGCTACCGCCAGTTCTTCTCCATCACCCTGCCCCAGCTGCGCAACACGGCGACCACGTCCAGCGTGCTGATGATCGTCGGCTCGCTGACGTACTTCGAGACCGTGCTGATCCTGACCCAGGGCGGTCCGGGCACGGACACCGCGATCCTGCCGTACCTCATGTACCAGGCGGGCTTCAAGAACTACGACTTCGGCTACGCGAGCGCCGTCGCGTCCTTCCTCGTCGTCGCCGCCACCGCGCTGTCGCTGCTGCTGGTGCGGCTCTCCGGCTTCGGGAACATGCGCAGCACCAGGGAAGGAATGTGACGAGATGTCACACGACACGTTGCGACGTCCGCGTCCTGTGAAGACCTCCGCCCGGCCGTCCGCCGTGGACCCCGGCCGCCGCCGGCGGCACTGGACCCGACGCCCCAACCCGCTCGCGGGTGCGGGGTCGGTGCTGTGGCTGGTCGTGGTGATCATCCCGATCTACGCGATGATCTCGGTCTCCCTGACCCGCCAGGACCAGGCGCTGGGCAACAACGCCCTCAAGCCGCCCAGCCACCCCACGCTGGACAACTACAACACCGTCCTGCACAACGGCTTCGGCCACTTCCTGCTCAACACGCTCCTCGTGGCGGCCGCGGTCGTGGTGATCGTGCTGACGCTGTGCGTCCCGCTGTCCTACGTGGCCGTGCGCTCCCGCACCTTCTGGTCGGGCGCGACCTTCCGGCTGTTCCTGCTGGGCGTGGCCATCCCCGCGCAGGCGGTCGTGGTCCCGCTCTACCTGATGATCGCCAAGCTGAACCTCTACGACAGCCTGCTCGCGATCATCCTGCCCACCGCGGCCTTCGCCATGCCCGTCTCGACGCTGATCCTCACCGGCACCATGCGGGACATCTCCGAGGAGATGTACGAGGCGATGGCCCTGGACGGCGCCTCCACCTCCCGCATGCTCTTCCAGCTGGTCATCCCGATGACCAAGGGCGGCATCAGCACCGTCGTCATCTACTCGGCGCTCCAGGCCTGGAACGGCTTCCTCTTCCCGCTGATCTTCACCCAGTCCGACGGCCCGCGTGTGCTGACCCTCGGCCTGTTCAACTACGTCAGCCAGTTCGGGGTGAACATCCCCGCCCTGCTCGCCTCGGTCGTCCTCTCGGGAATCCCGATCTTCGCCGTCTATCTGGTGGCCCGGCGTGCCCTCGTCGGCGGACTGATGGGCGTGGGCGGCAAGTGAACGCACTTCTCCCCGACGACTCTGACAGGAGTTCCATGACCACCGCCCCCTGGCGTGACGCCGCCCTGCCCGCCGCCACCCGCGTCGACGACCTGCTCTCCCGGATGACCCTCGAGGAGAAGATCGCCCAGCTGTACGGCGTGTGGGTGGGCGCCGCCACGGACGGCGACGGAGTCGCCCCGCACCAGCAGCACATGAACACCGACTACGACTGGGACGAGCTGATCACCCAGGGTCTCGGCCAGCTCACCCGCTCCTTCGGCACCTCCCCCGTGGACCCGGCGCTGGGCGCGCAGGCGCTGGCCCGCGCCCAGCGCCGTATCGCCGCGGCCGGCCGCTTCGGCATCCCCGCCGTCGCCCACGAGGAGTGCCTGGCCGGCTTCACCACCTGGGGCGCCACCGCCTACCCGGTCCCGCTGGCCTGGGGTGCGACCTTCGACCCCGCCCTGGTGGAGGCGATGGCCGCGCGCATCGGCCGGGACATGCGCTCCGTGGGCGTGCACCAGGGCCTGGCCCCCGTCCTCGACGTGGTCCGCGACCTGCGCTGGGGCCGGGTCGAGGAGACCATCGGCGAGGACCCCTACCTGGTCGGCACCGTCGGCAGCGCGTATGTGCGGGGCCTGGAGTCCGCCGGGATCGTCGCCACCCTCAAGCACTTCGCCGGGTACGCCTCCTCCGCGGGCGCCCGCAACCTGGCCCCCGTCCGGGCCGGTACCCGCGAGTTCGCGGACGTCACGCTGCCGCCGTTCGAGATGGCGCTGCGCGAGGGCGGGGCCCGCTCGGTGATGGCGGCGTACACGGAGACGGACGGCGTCCCGGCCTCCGCGGACCCGCAGCTGCTCACCGGACTCCTGCGCGAACAGTGGGGCTTCACGGGCACGGTGGTCGCCGACTACTTCGCCATCGACTTCCTCCAGACCCTGCACCGGGTCGCCGGCAGCCCCACCGAGTCCGCGCACCTGGCCCTGGCCGCCGGCATCGATGTCGAACTGCCCACCCTGAAGTGCTACGGCAAGGATCTGGCGGCCGCGGTACGGGCCGGGACGGTCCCGGAGGAGCTGGTGGACCGCGCGGCCCGCCGCGTCCTGGTGCAGAAGTGCGAACTGGGCCTGCTCGACGAGGACTGGAACCCGGACCTGCCCACGGAGTCCATCGACCTGGACTCGGCCGAGAACCGGGCCGTGGCCCGCCGCCTGGCCGAGGAGTCGGTGGTCCTGCTGGCCAACCCCGACGGCGTGCTCCCCCTCTCCCCGGACACCCGTATCGCCGTGGTCGGCCCCCGCGCCGCGGACGCCCTGGCGATGCTCGGGTGCTACTCCTTCCCCTCCCACGTGGGCACCCTGCACCCCGAGACGCCCATGGGCATCGAGATCCCCACCGTGCTGGACGCCCTGCGCACCGAACTCCCCGACACGAAGGTGACGTACACCGAGGGCTGCGGCGTCTCGGACCCGGACACCTCCGGCTTCGAGGAGGCGGTCGCCCGGGCACGCGAGGCGGACGTGTGCGTGGCGGTGCTCGGCGACCGCTCCGGGCTGTTCGGCCGGGGCACGTCCGGCGAGGGCTGCGACGTGGCCGACCTGGCGCTGCCCGGCGTGCAGGGCGCGCTGCTGGACGCGCTGGTGGGCACCGGCGTGCCCGTCGTCCTGGTCCTCCTCACCGGCCGCCCCTACGCGCTCGGCCGCTGGGACGGCCGCCTGGCCGCCGCGGTGCAGGCGTTCTTCCCCGGCGAGGAGGGCGGCCCGGCGGTGGCCGGCGTCCTCTCCGGCCGCGTGAACCCCTCCGGCCGCCTGCCGGTCAGCGTGCCGCGCGGCCCCGGAGGCCAGCCGTGGACCTACCTCCAGCCGCCGCTGGGCCTGGCGGGCGAGGTCAGCAACCTGGACCCGACGCCGCTGTACGCGTTCGGGCACGGCCGCTCCTACACGACCTTCGCGTGGGAGGACTTCGAGGGCGGCGAGCGCACGGAGATCGGCACGGACGACGGCTACGACCTCTCGCTGACGGTCCGCAACTCCGGTGACCGGGCGGGCGCGGAGGTCGTCCAGCTCTATCTGCACGACCCGGTGGCGGCGGTGACCCGGCCGGACGTGCGCCTGATCGGCTACCAGCGGGTCGAGCTGGCCCCGGGCGAGTCGAGCCGCGTGACGTTCCGCTTCCACGCCGACCTGTCGGCGTTCACCGACCGGTCGGGCCGCCGGGTGGTCGAGCCCGGCGCGCTGGAACTGCGGCTGGCGGCCTCAGCGGCGGACGTCCGCCACACCGCCCGCCTGACCCTGACCGGGCCGGTGCGGGAAGTGGGCCTGGAGCGGCGGCTGCGCTGCGAGACGGAGATCTCGCAGGACGGCTGAGCAACGGACTCCGGCCCGTGTCCCCCGGGGACGCGGGCCGGAGCGCGGCCTTCGGACGTGTGACACCCCGTCGGCCGACGACATACGGAAAACCCCGCCCCGGCAGAGCCGGAGCGGGGTTTCGTCGAGCGCCGGGCAGGCCTTGCACCTGCATCTCCCCGCAGGAAGCGGGGCGTCTTTCCTTGGACCACCAACGCACTGCTCGCGGGCCTTCGTTCGCCCGATTGCGTGTGATGATCATAGCGCATCGGCGGTCCGGCGCACCACCCGGCGATCACTCAGTGATCCGCGTCCTCGCCCAGCGACTCGAAACGCCACCGGTGCACGGGCCGGGTGACCGACTCGGCGTCGGGCTCGGGCAGTTCCGGCAGCTCGGCGTCGTAGGAGGCGTCCCACCAGGTGACGACCAGCACCCGGTCCTGCCCGGCGCGGAAGGTCTCCCGGCGCAACGGCTTCCGGGCCAGGGGCTGTTCGCGCACCCAGGCGAGCAGCTCGGCGCCCCGGCCCTCGGCCGCCCGGGCCTCCCACATCAGCGCGACGGTCACGAGTACAGGTTCTCCTTGCTGATCTCGTGCACATGGTCGTGCGCATGGCCATGGTCGCCGGGGACGTGCGGGTCCGTGACCGGCAGCGAGGAGTCGGCCGACAGGTCCCAGCCGGAGGCGGCCCGGCCCCGGGCGACCATCTCGGCGCCGAGCGCGGCGACCATCGCGCCGTTGTCCGTGCACAGCTTGGGGCGCGGGACGCGCAGCCGGATGCCGGCCGCCTCGCAGCGCTCCTGGGCCAGGGCGCGCAGCCGGGAGTTGGCGGCCACGCCACCGCCGATCATCAGATGGTCCACGCCCTGGTCCTTGCAGGCGCGTACGGCCTTGCGGGTCAGGACGTCCACCACCGCCTCCTGGAAGGAGGCCGCGACGTCCCGCACCGGGACCTCCTCCCCGGCCGCCCGCCTGGCCTCGATCCAGCGGGCCACCGCCGTCTTCAGACCGGAGAAGGAGAAGTCGTAGACCGGGTCGCGCGGGCCGGTCAGACCGCGCGGGAAGGCGATCGCCTCCGGGTCGCCCTCACGCGCGTACCGGTCGATGACCGGACCGCCGGGGAAGCCCAGGTTCAGCACGCGCGCGATCTTGTCGAAGGCCTCGCCGGCGGCGTCGTCGATCGTCGCGCCCATGGGGCGGACGTCGGAGGTGATGTCCGTGGACAGCAGGAGGGAGGAGTGGCCGCCGGACACCAGCAGGGCCATCGTCGGCTCGGGCAGCGGGCCGTGCTCCAGCTGGTCCACGCAGATGTGCGAGGCGAGGTGGTTGACGCCGTACAGCGGCTTGCCGAGCGCGTAGGCGTACGCCTTCGCCGCCGAGACACCGACCAGCAGCGCGCCCGCCAGGCCGGGGCCGGCGGTGACCGCGATGCCGTCCAGGTCCTTCGCGCTCACCCCGGCTTCCTTCAGCGCGCGGTCGATGGTGGGGACCATCGCCTCCAGGTGGGCCCTCGACGCCACCTCCGGGACTACTCCGCCGAAACGGGCGTGTTCGTCGACGCTGGAGGCGACCGCGTCGGCCAGCAGCGTGGTGCCACGGACGATGCCGACGCCGGTCTCGTCGCAGGAGGTCTCGATGCCGAGGACGAGCGGCTCGTCCCGGGTGTCAGCCATGGGTCTCAAGTTCCTTGTACGCCGTTGACGGGGTTACGGGGGGTCGCGGGGTCGGACAGGCGCATCACCAGGGCGTCCACGTTCCCCGGCTGGTAGTAGCCACGCCTGAAGCCGATGGGTTCGAAGCCGAAGCGCTCGTAGAGCCGCTGGGCGCGGACGTTGTCCACCCGGCACTCGAGCATCACCTCGGAGCACTCGAAGGCGGTCGCGGCCCGCAGCAGCTCGGTCAGCAGCCGGGCGCCGAGGCCGGTGCCCCAGTGGTCGCGGGCGACCGCGATCGTCTGGACGTCGCCCTGGCCACCGGAGGCGACGAGACCCGCGTAGCCGACGATCCGGCCGTTCTCCTCGGCCACCACATAGCGCCGGGTCGCCTGCGGACCGCGGGAGTGCGCCAGCTCGGACCAGAACATGCCCCGCGACCAGGTGTCCTCGGGGAACAGGTCCTTCTCCATCACCAGCACCGGATCGATGTCCCACCAGCGCATCTCCCGCAGGGCGCAGGCCGCGGTCCCGTTCCCGGTCGTCGTCTGACCCGTCACTTCGGGGTGACCACCTTGTAGTTCTTGGGCACCTGGGCGTCCGGCCGCCGCAGGTACAGCGGCCGGGGCGCGGGCAGCTCCTGGCCGGCGGCCAGCCGCTCGGCGGCCAGGCGGGCCAGGGCGGCGGCCGACACGTGCTCGGGCTCGTGCACCTGCGGGAAGGTGTCCGGGTAGAGCAGCGCGCCCGCGCCGACCGCGGGCAGCCCCTTGACCTCGTCGGCGATGTCGGCGGGCCGGTCGACGGCCGGGTCGGTCAGACGGGTGCGGGAGTCGGCGTAGCGCGCCCAGTAGACCTCCTTGCGGCGGGCGTCGGTGGCCACCACGAAGGGGCCGGGGACGTCGGCGGCGTAGGCGAGGCCGTCGAGCGTGCACACGCCGTGCACGGGGACGCCGAGCGCGAGCCCGAGGGTGTCGGCGGTCATCAGGCCGACACGCAGCCCGGTGTAGGGGCCGGGGCCGATGCCGACCACGATGCCCGTGACGGCGTCCAGTCCCAGCCCGGCCTCGGCGAGGACCCGGTCGACGGCCGGCAGCAGCAGCTCTCCGTGCCGTCGGGCGTCGACCTGGCTGGACGAGGCGATGACGGCCGTGCCGTCGTGCAGGGCGACGGTGACGGCGGGGGTGGCGGTATCCAGAGCGAGCAAGAGCACGCAAACAGCCTACGGCTCCGGCGGGGTCGGCACGGCCGTCCGGGTCGGGGGCGCCGCGGCTGCTACCGTCGCGAGCGTGCCGTACGGCGGCACGGGTACAGCGACTGGCGCAGAGGTGGACGACCGTGGCAAGGAGCAGCTCCGGATTCGTGGCCGGGCTCACCGCGGCCGCCCTCGCCACGGTCGGCTTCCTCGGCTACCGGGCGCAGGCGAGCGTGCCCCCGGGCCTGAGCGGCGGGCACGGCTCCACGGCCTCGCCCACACCGACGCCCACGAAGGCGCCCCGCGACCAGCGGCATCCGGCCGCGCTGCCCGCCGGCTCGGGCACGGGCGAGCGGGTGGTGTACTCGGTGGACGACGACCGGGTGTGGCTGGTCAGTGCGAGCGGCCGGGTGGAGAGCACCTTCACGGTGGATCCGGGCAGCGTCGACCCGCTCCCGGGCACCTACGCGGTCACCTCGCGCTCGAAGGCGGTCACCGGTACCGACGGCATCCCGGTCGAACACGTCGTGCGCTTCACCACCGTCAACGGTGTGGTGATCGGCTTCAGCGCGGCGGTGCCCGCGAGCTCCGGCTCCGCCCCCACCCCCGACACCTCGGTGAAGACCGGCGGCATCCGCGAGTCCCGCACGGACGGGGAGGCGATGTGGATGTTCGCGACGATCGGCCAGAAGGTCGTCGTCATCCGATAGGGCTACGCCATCGATCGGACCGCGCCATCGAACGGACCGCGCCGTCCGGCGGGGTCACGCCGCTCGCCGCCGCCGTTTCCCGGCGGGGCCGGCCGGGCGGGCGGCCCCGCGGGCGTCCGCGGGGGCCGGGGGCTGTGGCGGGCGGGAGACGGCGGCCGCCGCCGCGCAGGAGGCCAGGAGGTCGGCCATGGGCACCGAGTGCGGGCCGGGTCGGCGGTCGGCGGGCGGCTCGTTCGGCTCGGTGGGCTGGTCGGTCGGCAACGTCGCCTCCTGGGCTCGGGGGCGGACGAAGTTAGGTAGACCTAACTTCGAGCTGAGCACCATGTGACCACGTCCGGGCGCGCGGCGCAAGGCATGCCGGCGCCCTGACCGGAGCCCGCCCACCGTGTGCTCAGGCGGTCAGGACGTCCAGGTCCACGGCCGCCCACCGGTCGCCGATGCCGGTCACCGTCACATGGCGGACCTCGTCCGTGGTGTCTCCGACGGCCCGGTGGATCAGGACCTGCAACCGCTCGTCGGTCAGCTCCTCGACCTTGCCCTCGCCCCACTCCACGACGATCACGGAGTCCGGCAGCGAGACGTCGAGGTCCAGGTCCTCCATCTCGTCGAGCCCGCCGGACAGCCGGTAGGCGTCGACGTGTACGAGGGGCGGGCCGTCGCCGAGGGAGGGGTGCACGCGGGCGATCACGAACGTCGGGGAGGTGACGGCGCCGCGCACGTCGAGGCCCTCGCCGAGCCCCCGGGTCAGCGTGGTCTTGCCCGCGCCCAGCTCCCCGCTGAGCATCACGAGGTCACCGGCGCGCAGCAGCTTGGCGAGACGGCGGCCCAGCTCCCGCATCTGCTCGGGAGAGGTGACGGTGATCTCGACGGGCTCGGGGTCAGCCGGGTTGTGCGGTGCCGCTGGTGCTTCCATAGCCACCCACGGTAACGCCTGCCGGGACCGCGCCGACGCGGGTGAGCAGGTCGGCGAGCCGGTCGGTGACGACCTCCGGGTGCTCCAGCATCACCAGGTGCCCGGCGTCCGGGACCAGCACCAGCTCCGACTCGGGCAGCAGGTCGGCGATCGCCTCGCTGTGCCCGCTGGGCGTGACCAGGTCGTCCACTCCGGCCAGGACGAGCACCGGCATGTCCGTGAAGAGGGCGAGCGCTTCCGTCTTGTCGTGGTCGGTGAAGGCCGGATAGAACTCGGCGACCACGTCGATCGGCGTGCTCTCGATCATCCGCTCGGCGAACCGGGCGACCGTCGGGTCGATGTCACGCCCGGCGAAGGAGTACCGCTTGATGATCCCGGCGAACAGGTCGGCGGTGGCCCGCCGCCCCCTCTCCACCAGTTCGGCGCGCTGCCCGAGCGCCTTCAGCACGCCCGGCAGCACCCGCCGCACCGCGTTCACGCCGGCGACCGGAAGCCCGAAGTTCACCTCGCCGAGCCGTCCCGAGGACGTCCCCACGAAGGCGGTGGCGACGACCCGCTCCCGGATCAGCTCGGGGTACTGGGCGGCCAGGGCCATCACGGTCATGCCGCCCATGGAGTGTCCGACCAGCACGATCGGCCCCTCGGGCGCGGCGGCGTCGATCACGGCCTTCAGATCGCGGCCCAGCTGGTCGATCGTGAGCGGCTCGCCGTCGCGTATCTGGCCCACGCCCCGCCCGGACCGGCCGTGGCTGCGCTGGTCCCAGTGCACGGTCCGTACGACGCCGCGCAGCGCCGCGCGCTGGAAGTGCCAGGAGTCCTGGCTGAGGCAGTAGCCGTGGCTGAAGACGACGGTGACGGGTGCGGGTGCCCGACGCCCGAAGAGCCGCCGGCGGCGCGGGCCGAGGTCCACGGCGGTCTCGGGGGCGACGTCGTCGACCTCGTAGTGGAGCTCGGTGCCGTCGTCGGCGTACGCCCTGCCCGGGGTGCCGCGCAGGGTGCCGTAGGGACCGGCCGAGTCCAGGGCCAGCCGGGCCCTCCTGCGCATGTCGCGGCCGACGGTCATCCGCTCGATGGCGACGGTGGCCGCCGCGCCCGCCGCCACCACGCCCAGCGCGGCGCCCGCTATGCCGGTGGCCCGGCGCCAGCCGCCGGACGTCGTCGCGGCGGAGGCGGCGGCCACCGCACTGCTCTCGCTCACGTACCGCTCCTCCTCGTGCTGCCGTGCCGGCGCCTTGCGCCATGCCGACGCTTCGCGCCGGTGCTGGTGTCCTGCGCCGGACTGATGCCCTGTGCGTGTGCCGTGTGCCGCGTGCCGCGTTCCGCCTTGTGCTGTATCGCTGCTCTCGCGACGGTTCGCGTCTGCACCGTACTGGCGTTCGGGGACGTGGCGCGGCCGGATCGCCGGCTCGCCCCGTTCCCTCGCGGACTCTCCGCCCTACGCGCCGCGCTCCGCTCCCGCTTCCCGCCCCCGCTCCGGTCCGTCTTCCTCGTTCACATAGACGCGGGGAACGCGCGTTCCGATGCGCGTGACGATCTCGTACGCGATCGTGCCGGCGGCCTGCGCCCAGTCCTCGGCGGTGGGCTCGCCGCGGTCGCCGGGGCCGAAGAGCACGGCCTCCGTCCCGACCTCGGGTTCGTCGCCGCCCAGGTCGACCACGAACTGGTCCATGGCGACCCGGCCCGCCACCGTACGCCACTTGCCGCCGACCAGGACCGGCCCGGTGCCGGAGGCGTGACGCGGAATGCCGTCCGCGTAGCCGACGGGCACGAGCCCGAGGGTGGTCTCCCCCGGGGTGACGTAGTGGTGGCCGTAGCTGATGCCGTGCCCTCCCGGCACGTGCTTCACCAGGGCCAGCGAGGCGGACAGGGTCATCACCGGGCGCAGCCCGAAGTCGGCCGGGGAGCCGAGTTCCGGGCTGGGCGAGATGCCGTACAGGGCGATCCCGGTACGGACGAGGTCGAAGTGGGCCTCGGGCAGGGTGAGCGTGGCGGGCGAGTTGGCGATGTGCCGCACCTCGGGGCGCGCGCCCTGCCGTTCGGCGTGCGCGACCATCTCGCGGAAGCGGTCGAGCTGGGCGGCGATGGAGGGGTGGCCCGGCTCATCGGCACAGGCGAAGTGGGACCAGAGCCCGGCGACGCGGACCAGCCCGTCGGCCTCGGCGCGCAGGGCCTCGGCGACGAGTTCGGGCCAGTCGGCGGGCTGGCAGCCGTTGCGCCCGAGCCCGGTGTCGGCCTTCAGGTGCACGCGGGCGGGCCGGCCGGCGGCCCGGGCCGCCTCGCGGACCTCCGCGAGGGCCCACATCCCGCTCACGGACACGTCCACGTCCGCCTCGACGGCCTCCCGCCAGGGCCCGCCTGGCGTCCACAGCCAGCACATGATCCTCACCCGCTCGGGTGACAGTCCGGCCGCGCGCAGCGCCAGGGCCTCCTCGGGCGTGGCGGTGCCGAGCCAGGTCGCCCCGGCGGAGACGGCGGCACTCGCGCACGGCACCGCGCCGTGGCCGTAGGCGTCGGACTTGACCACGGCCATCAGGGCCGCGCCGGGCGCCCGCTCGCGCAGCGCCCGGACGTTGGCGCGCACGGCGGCCAGGTCGATCTCGGCGCGGGCGCGCAGCGGTGCCGTCCGCGGGTGTGCTGTCTCGTTCATCGCGCCCCAGTGTCTCAGAGGGCCCGGACCGCCCCACAGCACCGCTCGGCCGGGACCGGGACAGGGCGGGCTCGGACGACTTCACGACGATCTCGAAGCGACACCCCTTCAGACCGCAGGCTCGTGCGGACCGCCGACTCGTCCGGACCAGCGACTCGTTCGGACCACCGGCTCGTTCGGACCAACGGCTCGTTCGGACCACCGGCTCGTTCGGACCACCGGCTCGTTCGGACCACCGGCTCGTTCGGACCACCGGCTCGTTCGGACCACCGGCTCCCTCCGGCCGCCGACTTCCTCAGACCGCTTTCTCAGACCGCAGGCTTCCTTCGGCCACCGGCCCCCGGGCCACCGACACCCTCAGACCCCCAGCCCCCGGACCCCGCCCCCCGAACTGCAGGCTTCGCCAGACCCCAGGCTTCCTTCGGCCGCCGGCCACCTCAGACCGCAGGCTCCCCGGCCCACCGACACCCTCAGACCACCCGCCCCCGAACCCCGACACCCCGAACTGCAGGCTTCGCCAGACCCCAGGCTTCCTTCGGCCGCCGGCCTCCTCAGACCGCAGGCTCCCCGGTCCACCGACACCCTCAGACCACCCGCCCCCGAACCCCACCACCCACGGACCACCCGCCCCCGGACTACGGGCTTCGTCAGACCGCAGGCTTCCCTGGCCGCCGGCCACCTCAGATCGCAGGCTCCCCGGCCCCCGGCCCGCCGGCCCACCGGACCCCAGCCCCCCAGACCGCCGCCCCTCGGGCCTCGACACCCTCAGACCACCGGTCCCCGAACCCCGACAGCCCCACCGCAGGCTTCGTCAGGCCGCCGCCCCCGGCTCGGCGGCCCCCCTCGTACCGGCTCCTACCGCCCCCGGGTCTCCGTTCGCGTCCGCCGCACGTCCCGCCAGGCCCGGGGAATGGTGTCGGAGACGTCGTGGGCGCCGATGGGCGCGCCCTTCGCGGCCAGGCGGCCGGCCAGGCCGTGCAGGTAGGCCGCCACGGCGCCGGCGTCGCGGGCGGACAGGCCGGCCGCGAGCAGGGACCCGCCGAGCCCGGACAGGACGTCGCCGCTGCCGGCCGTGGCCAGCCACGGGGTACCGGTCGGGTTGACCCGTGCCGGACCGCCGTCCGGGTCGACGATCAGCGTGGTCGAGCCCTTGAGCAGGACGGTCGCGCGGTAGCGGGCGGCGAGTTCCCGGGCGGCGGCCAGCCGGGCGCCCTCCACCTCCTCCCGCGCCACACCGAGCAGTGCGGCGGCCTCGCCCGCGTGCGGGGTCATCAGGGTCGGCGCGCTGCGGGCCCGTACGGCCTCCCGGTCGGCGAGGCGCAGGCCGTCCGCGTCCAGCAGGACGGGGACGTCCGCGTCCAGCACCTCCGCCACGGTCGCCACGTCGTCCCCCGCGCCCGGCCCCACCACCCACGCCTGCACCCGGCCCGCCTTGTGCGGTCCCTGGTCGGACACCAGGGTCTCGGGGAAGCGGGCGATCACCGCGTGCCCGGCGGGTCCGACGTACCGTACGGCCCCCGCGCCGCCGCGCAGCGCGCCGGACACCGCGAGCACGGCCGCACCGGGGTAGCGGGCCGAGCCGGCCGCGATGCCGACGACGCCCCGGCGGTACTTGTCGCTCTCGACGGCCGGCCGGGGCAGCAGGGCGGCCACGTCCGCGTGCTGGAGGGCTTCGAGTTCCGGTTCGGCCGGCAGCTCGGGGCCCAGGCCGATGTCGACGAGGCGGACCGTGCCGGCGTACTCGCGGGCCGGGTCGACGAGCAGTGCCGGCTTGTGGGTGCCGAAGGTGACGGTCAGGTCGGCGCGGACCGCGGCTCCCCGCACCTCACCACTGTCCGCCTCCACCCCGCTGGGCAGGTCCACGGCGACGACGACGGCCCCCGAGCGCGCCGCGCGCTCGGCCGGCGGCACCGCGTCGGGGCGCAGGCCGCCCTTGCCGCCGATGCCGACGATCCCGTCGATCACGAGGTCAGCCCGGTCGATCAGCCGGTCGGCCGCGTCCGGCCGGGCGACCGTGCCGCCCGCGCGGCGCAGCGCCGCGAGGCCTCCCGGGTGGGTGCGGTCGGGGGCGAGCAGCACGGCCGCGACCCCGGCGCCCCGGCGGGCCAGCCGGGCCCCGGCGTACAGGGCGTCGCCCCCGTTGTCACCGCTGCCGACGAGGAGGACCACCCGGCGGCCGTAGACGCCGCCGAGCAGGTCCGCCGAGGCGGCGGCGAGCCCGGCGGCGGCACGCTGCATGAGGGCGCCGTCCGGGAGCCGCGCCATGAGCGCGCGCTCGGCTGTCCTGACCGTCTCGACGCTGTACGCGGTACGCATGCGGTCGAGTCTGCCCCGCATAGGCCCGTCATCGCACGGGAACCAGAAGGGAGAAGACCGGACGAATCCGTATGAAACCGAAAGGCGGGGAGGGAGAAGGCCCCGGCACATGGTGAAGGAACCGGTCGGCGTCGGCGACGGAATCGGTGACAGCACCGGCACCGGCCTCACCGGGGGGCGGCTCGAGGCGCTGGACAGGCTGCTGGCCGAGCAGCGGGACGAGATCGCCCGGTACGCCGCCGAGCACTCCGTTCCCGCGCGCGAGCCGGGCACGGGCCCGTGCCCGCCGCGGCCCGGTCCGCCGCCGGTGCCCCCGGCACCCGAGCTGCTGGACGCGCTGCCGATCGCCGTCATGGTGGTCCTTCCCGTGTTCGACGAGCGGGGCGAGGTCACGGACTTCTGCTACGTCGGGCAGAACGCCGCCACGCTGGAGCACTCCGCCCGGCACGTCCCGCCCGGAATCCTGCCGCCGTGGACCGGGAGGGTCCCGCTGTTCCAGCGCTTCCCCAACATGGCGGACACCCCCGTGCCCCGGCTGCTCGCCGAGGCCCAGCGCACCGGGCGGGCGCAGGGCCCCGAACCGGCCGAGTGGTCGCTGGCCGGCCCCGACGGGCTGGTGGTGCGGATGAGCAGCGACGTGCGCGTGACCCCCTGCGGCGGTCTGCTGCTGCTGACCTGGGAACGCGGCCAGAAGACCCGGATGGAGGAGGCCGCGCAGCAGCTGGTGCGGGTGTGCTGGGTCGAGTGGAACCTCGGTGACGGGTCCGTGGAACCGTCGTCGGGGCTGCGCGACGTCCTCGGCCTGCCGGCCTCGCAGCCCCTGCCCGGCCTGCTCGACCTGGGCCGCATGGTGGCGCCGGTCAGCCTGCTGCCGCTGTACGCGGTGATCCACGACGTCCTGCTGCGCGAGCGCGTCGCCGAATGCGATCTCCAGTTCGTCCGGCCGTCCGAGCGGATCGTCCGCCTCGTCGCCGAACCGGTCCGCCCGGAGGACGGTCCGGTGTGGACCGTACGCGCGGTGCTCCACGACGTGACCGACGACCGCTACAGCCGCTCCCTGGCCGAACGGGCCCTGCGCGAGGCGCGCACCCAGCGGCAGCGGGCGGACACGGTCGCCGAGGTCGCCGAGCGGCTGCGGGACGCCGTCCTGCCCCGGTTCCCGGCCGAACTGGCCCTGCACGGCATCGAGGCCGCCGTCGTCTACCGCCCGGAGCCGAACGCGGCGCGCGTCGGCGGCGACTGGTACAAGACCCGCATCCTGCCCAGCGGACAGGTGCTGATCGCGCTCGGCGACGCCCGCGGACACGGGCTCGACGCCGTCACCCTGATGGCCAAGCTGCGCTACGCCCTGGCGGGGCTGGCGTTCACCGGGGAGCTGGTGGAACAGCTGACCGGCTGGCTGAACCTGGTCGCCTGCGACGACGGCGACGAGTCCACCGCCACCGCGATCATCGGCCGCTACCACCCCGACCGCGGCATGCTGCGCTGGACGTGCGCCGGTCACCCGCTGCCCGTCCTGCTGCGCGAGCGCCGGGCCCGCCTGCTCGACCCGCCGCCGGGCGGCCCCGGCACACCCCTGGGCGTCCTGCCCGGCGAGAAGTACGAGGCGGCCGAGACGCTGCTCTACCCAGGTGACGTGGTCCTGCTCTACTCGGACGGCCTGATCGAACGCCGCGGCTCGGACCTCGACCGGGACTCCTGCCATCTGCTGGAGGCCGCCGACGGCTGTGCCCGCGGCGGCATCCCGCCGGGCGACCAGGCACTGGACGCCTACGTCCAGCGCCTGGTCCACCAGCTCACCGGCCCCCACCCGCAGGACGACGCCACGGTGCTCGCCATCCGTCTCACGGACGGCGACATCGGCGGCTGGTGACGGCTCCTCACCCCTCCGCGATCACCACCGCCGAGGCCACCCCGGCGTCATGGCTGAGCGAGATGTGCCAGGCCCGCACCCCGAGTTCCGCCGCGCGGGCCGCGACCGAGCCCTTCACCCTCAGCCGCGGACGCCCGCTGTCCTCGACGTACACCTCCGCGTCCGTCCACAGCAGCCCGGCCGGCGCGCCGAGGGCCTTGGCGACCGCCTCCTTCGCGGCGAACCGCGCGGCCAGCGAGGCCATGCCCCGGCGCTCGCCGCCCGGCAGCAGCAGTTCGTCCGCCACGAACAGCCGCTTGGCCAGGTTGGGCGTCCGCTCCAGCGACTGCGCGAACCGGTCGATCTCGGCGACATCGATGCCGACCCCGATGATGCTCATGCGGAGCACCCTACGGCCGCGGCGTAGGGTGCCCGGGGGCAATCACCTACCGATGAGGGGGATCCGAGGTCATGGGCGCGACGGTGACGGCGGTCAGCAGCAACGCCGAGTACTCGTTCACCAAGCCGAACCGGGACAGCATCACGCTGCTCGCCGGCCTCGGTGTCGAGGGGGACGTCCACGCCGGCGTGACGGTCAAGCACCGCTCGCGTGTCGCGCAGGACCCCACCCAGCCGAACCTGCGCCAGGTCCACCTCATCCACGAGGAGCTCTTCGACGAGGTCGCGGGAGCCGGATTCCAGGTGGCTCCCGGTCAGCTGGGCGAGAACATCACCACCCGCGGCATCGACCTGCTCGGCCTGCCCGTCGGCACCCTGCTGCGCATCGGCGGCGAAGCGGTGCTGGAGGTGACCGGGCTGCGCAACCCCTGCGTGCAGATCGACGGCTTCCAGGACGGGCTGCTGAAGCAGGTCGTCGGCCGTGACGCGGACGGGAACCTCGTGCGCAGGGCCGGGATCATGAGCGTCGTCCGGGAGGGCGGCGTGGTGCGCCCCGGCGACGCGATCGAGGCGGAACTGCCGGCGGGGCCGCACCGGCCGCTGGACCGGGTGTGACCCCTCCGCACGCCTCCTCGGCGCTCACTCCACCGTGACCGACTTCGCCAGGTTGCGGGGCTGGTCGACCTCGTTGCCGCGGGCCGTGGCCAGTTCGCAGGCGAAGACCTGCAAGGGGACCGTGGCGACCAGGGGCTGGAGGAGGGTCGGGGTCACCGGGATGCGGATCAGATGGTCCGCGTACGGGACGACGGCCTCGTCGCCCTCCTCCGCGATCACGATCGTCCGGGCGCCCCGGGCGCGGATCTCCTGGATGTTGGAGACGATCTTGTCGTGCAGCACGGACCGGCCACGCGGCGACGGCACCACCACGACCACCGGCAGGTCCTGGTCGATGAGGGCGATCGGCCCGTGCTTCAGCTCGCCCGCCGCGAAGCCCTCGGCGTGCATGTACGCCAACTCCTTGAGCTTCAGGGCGCCTTCGAGAGCGACCGGGTACCCGACGTGCCGGCCCAGGAACAGCACCGTGTTCTTCGCCGCGAGGGAGCGGGCCAGTTCCCGCACCGGCTCCATCGTCTCCAGGACCCGCTCGACCGCGCCGCCGATCTGCGACAGATCGCGGATCACGGCCCGGATCTCGTCGCCCCACTTGGTGCCCCGCACCTGGCCCAGGTACAGCGCCACCAGGTAGCACGCCACCAGCTGGGTCAGGAACGCCTTGGTGGACGCGACCGCGACCTCCGGGCCCGCGTGCGTGTACAGCACCGCGTCCGACTCACGTGGAATCGTCGAACCGTTGGTGTTGCAGATGGCCAGCACCTTCGAGCCCTGCTCGCGGGCGTGGCGCAGCGCCATCAGGGTGTCCATCGTCTCGCCCGACTGGGAGATGGCGATCACCAGCGTCTGCGCGTCCAGGATCGGGTCCCGGTAGCGGAACTCGCTGGCCAGCTCGACCTCGCAGGGGATACGGGTCCAGTGCTCGATGGCGTACTTGGCGATCAGGCCCGCGTGGAAGGCCGTACCGCAGGCGACGATGACGACCTTGTCCATCTCGCGCAGTTCGGAGGCGGAGATGCGCACCTCGTCCAGCGTCAGGTTCCCGGCACCGTCGATGCGGCCCAGCAGCGTGTCGGCGACCGCCTTGGGCTGCTCGGCGATCTCCTTGAGCATGAAGTAGTCGTAGCCGCCCTTCTCGGCGGCCGCCGCGTCCCAGTCGACGTTGTAGGAGCGGACCTCGGCGGGCTGCCCGTCGAACCCGGTGACGGTGACGCCGTCCCGGCGCAGCTCCACCACCTGGTCCTGGCCCAGCTCGATCGCGGAACGCGTATGAGCGATGAACGCGGCGACGTCCGAGGCGAGGAAGGCCTCGCCCTCGCCGACCCCCACCACCAGCGGCGAGTTGCGGCGGGCGCCGACGACCACGTCGGGCGCGTCGGCGTGCACCGCGACCAGGGTGAACGCGCCCTCCAGCCGCCGGCACACCAGCCGCATGGCCTCGGCGAGGTCGGCGGTCGCGGAGAACTCCTCGGCGAGCAGATGCGCGACGACCTCGGTGTCGGTCTCGGAGGACAGCTCGTGCCCGCGCTCCTCGAGCTCCGCGCGGAGCAGGGCGAAGTTCTCGATGATCCCGTTGTGGACGACGGCGACGCGCCCGGCGTTGTCGAGATGCGGGTGGGCGTTCGCGTCCGTGGGGGCACCGTGGGTGGCCCACCGGGTGTGCCCGATACCGGTCGACCCGCTCGGAAGCGGCCGTTCGACCAGCTCCTTCTCCAGGTTGACCAGCTTCCCGGCCCGCTTCGCCGCCGCCAGCCCGCCGTCCGCGAGCACGGCGACACCGGCCGAGTCGTAACCCCGGTACTCCAGCCGCTTCAGCCCGGCCATCACGACCTCGAGCGCCGACTGCGACCCCACGTATCCCACGATTCCGCACATGGGCCGCAGCCTACGGCCCGTCAGCCGCCGAAACCCGCCTCCCCGTGCCCGAAATCGGAAATTCCCACCGGGGTACGAACACCCCGGCGGGAATGACCTCATGTCACTTGAGCTTGCCGAGCTGGGCGTCGACGAGCTCGGCGGGGAAGGGGAAGTCCTTGCCGGAGGCGCCGGAGGCGAGGTTGACGGCGGGGAAGTAGGCGAGCGTGGCGCCCTTGCGGACGATGACGCTCTTCATCGGGAACTTGACGCCGTCGGCGGACACCGTCGAGGTCAGGGCCAGCGCCTCGTCGGCGCCCTGCGGCGCGTCGGTGACGGCGACCTTGACGACCGTGGTCTTGGTGCCGAGCGCCGTGTAGGCGAAGCCGCCGGCGCACTTCTGCGCGGCCGTCTTCAGGTCCTTCATCGCCTGCTCGGCGCCGCCCTCCGCGTAGGAGGACAGCGTCTCGACGACCTTCGTCCGGTCGAGGCCGGTCATGATGGCCTCCTCGGGGTCGGCGCCCGGCTTAGGCTTCTTCGCGTCGCTCGCCCACGAGCGCTTCGCCGTCGCCGAGGGCGCGCCCGTGTAGGTACCGGCCTGGAGCAGAGCGAGCGGCGCGCACGCCTCGTCCTCCGCCTTCACCTTGTCCTGAGCGACGTTGTCCCCCGCCGCGACCTTGGTGGTGACCTTCCCGCTCTTCACGTCGGCCTGCGTCAGCGCGGCCTTCTCCAACTCGGCGGCGGTCAGCGGCTTCGCGGCCGCGGGCGCGGCGGACGCCGTCTTGTCGGCTTGCGCGGTCTTGCCGTCGCCACCCTTGTCCCCGTCGTCGGAGGAACCGCCGCAGGCGGTGGCGAACAGGGCGAGAGCGGCGGCGGACGCGGCGAGTGCGGTCCGGCGCACCACGGGGGATCTCACGAAAGGAAGCTCTTTCTCCGCAGGTCACGGTACGTTTCCGCAACACTTTGCGCATACTTTACGCACAGCGGTGACACAGATGATCTCCGGTCACCATCCGGTACTCGACCGTGATTTCGGCGTGATGTGCGGGGTCGTCAGGTATCTGGCGACCGTCGCCTTCACACCCCCGGACCCGTGCCCGCAGGGGCACGAGCAGCGCTCAGAGCGCCCTCGCTTCCAGGTGATACGTCGTGTCGACCCAGAAGCCGCTCGTGGATTCGGCTTTGATCTCCAGTACGTACTGACCGGGCGCCAACGGCATCACGCCACCCCAGACACCCCAGGCGAGCCGACGGGTCAACCCGGTCCGGAACGGTGCCGAGAACTCCTGCAAGGACAGGGGAACACCGTTGAGCGTGGCCGTGGCCTGGGCAACCGTCAAGGACAGAGGAACCTTCGAGTGGGACCTGGTGTGCTGCCTGTTCAGCACGGGGAAAAAGAGGCGTCGATCCGAGGGCACAGCACAGCGCCGCACCACACGACCGCCGTAGGTCCCAGCGAGGAACCAGAGGTCGGCCGGCTGGTTCCAGGCGGCGTTCTCACCTGTTGTGTCCCGCACGGGGCTGAGGTCGTCCGGTGCCGCTAGAGCCCACTTCCACCACCGCCCCGCGAGCACCCCGCCCTCCTGGTCGCTCAGCTTCCACGCGCTGCCTATCGACTCCGTACCGCTCATGACATCCCTCCCATGAAGCATGCCCCTGACCTGGGGTTCCCTTCTAACGGGTGAACACTGCCGTGGGTGGATCACGGACTTGGCAGCTCTACACCCCACGCCGTTCGTCCGCTGACGTTCCCGTCGGCCAACGTCGTCAGACACCCTGAGCTCAGCCGCACCCAATCCCGGCGGTGCTCCCTTACGTACTCACAGACCAGAGGAAGCGAATTCCTCCACCGCTGCCGCTTCCTCCGGACGCACGGCGTCTCCGGCCGCCAGAGGGGCACTCCATGTGTCGATGAACCGCACTGCCGCCACTCGCGAGCGATCTGGGTCAGGCAGGGACGCCAGCTCCTTCACCACCTCGAACCGGGTAGGGGGACCATTCCTTCGGCCACGTCCGCCCAATACACCTCGAATCGGGTCACTGGATAGAGGACGCCCGCCCATCGCGCCAGTTGCGCCACCGCCAAATCGATCACCGCTTCCGATTGACAATTTTCAGTCGGTTCACGCCAACCGAGTTCAGCTCAGCGATTTTCGCGCACTCGCCAATCGACATTGTTCGGCAAATCGAGGCGTTCCGCTATCTCCTTTGATTTAGCGCCGACCGTGATTACGAACCGCCCAGGAGATCCCTTCCGGGGGCCGGCATCTGCGACCAAACCCTCGGTCACATACCATCGCCATTCAGGGGCCGGCCATCTACTGTCGTTGAAGGCAATCTCGTCAAATCCACGAAGCACTCGCCTCAGATCTCTTTCAGAGATGTCCGCACACCATTTCACCACTGGCGCCGCTTCGATCGCCTCGGTGAACGCATGATAGAAGAACATATCCGCCCACTCGCCACGCAAAGGTCGCCACGGTTCATCATCCTTCGCTTCATATACCGTCAGTGGAGTGTTCGGGTCGAACGCCCAGGCCCACCCCCCCTGATCACCCATGAAGATATACTTCCCATTTTCCTCTGCCATATCAGACGACAAGAAGAGCGTCTTGTTCATCGAGAGCGGGAACTTCCACCGAGAAATCAAGTGGAGCCATTTCCTGAGCCCATCAGGCAACAGGGCGAGATCGGACTCCACAGTCTCCATGATGTCATCCCTCGGCCCGTACCACGAAGCCAAGAACTCCTCCGGATCGAGAGACTTCGGATCAATCACTCGCGCATTCATGCCGTACATCAATCCCAATAATCTCGACTTAGATACGTTCGGCCGTACACTTCGCCACCCTTCCTCCAGTAGACAGTCAGAGAGGATTTTGATGGCAGCATGTCCGAAACGGATTCCTTACACATAGAGCAAGGGCCGTCATTGGAAAGGTATACCGTCCCCCGCTTGAGTCCGCGATCTCTCATGATTGCAGCCGACTGCGCCCCTATGTGATCGCCATTCTTGGTTACGCCAGGCGGCGGTGTGTAATTGGGGCGACCAGCATGGCGTCGACCGCCCGACAAGAGCTCGATGGGCTCGTCGCCGAGTCCGTAGAAGGCTCCTCCAATGGACTGCCGCGGATATTCTTCCCGGGCAAGCGACCCTTCGGCTGCCTTAAACCCTTCCTCGTGGTCGTCGCAGTTGTGTACGAGTACCGGCGTGGCCCCCGCCAGCACATAGTAGGTGTGCAGATCGCTGACGGTGAGGTTGCGGACGGTGGCCTTCTGGGCCGCCCACCGTTCGATCGCCGTGATCTGGACGTAGGTGCCGGCGCTGGTGGAGCCATTCGCCCGATCTGAGGTCGGTGGCCTTGACCCAGGCGTGCAGGGACTGGATCCAGATGGGGTGGCCGTCGGTCGCGGTGACCGTGGCCGTCTTGGTGCCCTTGTCGCCGTCGGTGTCGATGGTGACCTTGACCAGGTGCTTGACGCCCTCGCCCTTGATCTCGGCCGTGACCGTCTCGACGGCCGTCTCACCGGTCTCGGGGTCGGTCGCGACGACCTTGTCGCCGTTCCTGACGTCCTCGATCGGCTTGGTGGCGCCATCCGCCATCAGGACCTGGGTTCCGGGGACGAAGCTGTTGCAGGTCTCTCCCTCGGACTCGGACTTGTGTCCGCCCCCGCCTTCGGACTTGCCGCCCGATTTGCTCGGCCGGGAAGCCTTCGGCCTGGCCTTGGAAGCCGCCTCGCTGCGGGCCTTCTTCTGTGCGCGGTTGCCTGCCTTCTTCGCCGCCGCCTTCGCCGCTCTGGTCGCCGCCTCCTTGGCCTTCTTCTTGGCCAGCTGGGCCGCCTTCTTCGCCGCGGCCTTCGCCGCCGCCTTCGCCTTGCGGGCCATCTCGGCGGCCTTCTTGGCCATATCGATGATCTTGCGGGCCTTGGACACCGCCGAACGCCAGGCACTGACGGCACCGGCGATCCGCTTCGCCATCCGCAGCACCGCCGGGATCTTGGTGAGCTTGGTCCACGGGATGGCGTCGACGATCAGGCTTCCGCACGACCACAGGTCACCGTGCGAGAAACAGCCGACGATGTCGTTCCAGCCCAGGAACTCCTTCAGCATCGCCCCGCCGACCGACAGGATGATGTCGGTCAGCGACCTGTGCATCTGCGCGTTGGCCCAGGCGATCGTGGAGTTCGACGGCCCCCCGAAGTCCTGCGGCTCGTACCCCGAGGACAGACCCGTCGGGTCGGAGTACGTCACCGGGTTGTTCTCGCAGTAGACGTAGCCGTTCATCTGGACCGGGTCGGCGAGGTCCAGCACCGGGTCCGGGGAGATGAAGCGGCCCGTGGACGGGTCGTACTCGCGGGCCCCCAGGTGCACCAGGCCGCCGGCCGTGTCGTCGTCACCGCCGACGTAGCTGTGGTGCGAGCGCCAGGAGTCGGCCTCGCTGCGCTGCACACCGAACGGGTCCGTGCGCGAGAACTGGACCTGGTTGCCGGCCTCCAGCGACACGTCCGCGTAGGCCGTGCCGTTCTGGTCGGTGATCTGGACGTGCAGGGTCGACTTGCCGGCGTTCTGCGCGTGCCGCATCACCGTCGGCGCACCCGGCTGGGAGTAGTAGCGCTCGGTGTACGACGGCGTGCCGTTGGCCGTCGTCGCCACCGTCGTGTCGTCCAGGTACAGGTCGTTCTCCGACGCGCTGAGCGCCATCAGGCGCTCGCCGTCGGGGCCGTAGACGTACGTCGTCTCCTTCGCCGGCGCCCACACCTGGGAGCCGGAGCTGTTGCAGGCGGAGAGCTGGAGGTCCTTGCCGTTCGTGGAGTCGCCGCCCGGGTCGGTCAGGCACTTGCCCGACGCGACGTGCTTGAGCGTGCCGGTCGCGGTCGCCGTCCACTTCTGGTTGGCCGCACCCGTGCAATCCGCCAGGACCACCGCCGTGCCGTCGGCCGTGCCGCCGCCGGACGGCATCACGCACTTGCCGAGGATCTTCAGCGCGCCCGTGGACGGGTTGGCCGGGTCGGCGGAGTCGATGCGGTACTTCTGCGCCTTGGTGCCGTTGCAGTCGTAGATCTCCACCGGGGTGCCGACCGCCGACGAACCGGACTGCGCGTCCACGCACTTGCCCGTGGGCGTGTTCACGAACGCGCCCTGGCCCTCCTCACCGAAGCCGGTGATCTTCTCGACCTGCCCGTCCCAGGTCCAGGAGAGGGCCTGCTCGTCGCCTCCGGTGGTCCGGGTCTTGGCGTTGCCCGTCTGGTCGTACGTCAGCGTCGACGCCTCGGTGATCTGCTGGCCGGAGTCGCCTGTGTACGTGTGCGACATGCCGGTCAGCGTGTGCGGCTGGGTGCCGTCCGCCTTGCCGTACGTGTAGGTGGTTGTGGCGTCCTTGGACGGGTCCAGGACCGTCTTGCCGTCCACCAGCTCCATGTGGTGCTCGACGAGCTTCTTGCGGTTGCCCAGGTCGTCGTATTCGTACGACTTGTGGTAGCCGTCGCCGCGCTGGCCGATCGTCACCGTCGTCGGCGTGCCGTCCGTGTTGGTGGCGCAGGCCGGGTCGTGCGTCGTCCAGGCACGGGTGAGCTGGCCGATCACGTCGTAGGCGTAGCACTGCCGGTCCGTGATCGAGTCGACGGTGTCCTCGATCTTGGTGACGTTGCCGGCGTTGTCGTAGCCGTATGTGCGGGAGTTGACGCGGTGGCCGGAGACAGCGGTCGTGTCGGTGGTGGACTCGCGGTCGACGATGGACTGGGTGAGGGCGCCCGTGCGCTCGTCGAACAGGTTCGTCGTCCACACCCGGCCGGGGTGCTCGCCGCTGACCGTGCGCAGGACCTCGCCGTACGGGCTGTAGGTGGTCTCCGCCGTGTACCAGTCCAGGCCGGAGGTGGAGACCGGCAGGTCGTCCTCGTTGTAGCGGGTGATGACCTTCTCGGCGTCCAGCGAGCCCGCCTTCGGCACCGTGACGGACTTCAGCAGGCCGCCGTCGGTGTACTCGTAGGCGTACGTGTACATCTCCGCGAGGCCGTACTTCTGCGCGACCAGGGGCGGCAGCGTGATCTGCTTGCCGGTGGGCTGGTAGTCGTCGTCGTAGCCGATGATCTTCGCGGTGTACGGCAGGCCGTCGGTGTAGCGGGTCGACGTCGAGGGCAGACCGGCGCCGCCGATCAGCTCGTCGTAGGTGTTCTTCGTCAGCAGGGTGCCGGTGGAGGAGTTCAGCCGCTGCTCGGTCGGGCGTGACAGAGCGTCGTAGCCGCTCCAGACGGTCACGCCCCGCGCGTCGGTGGTGGTCACCGGGCGGTCGAGCGCGTCGTACGTGGTGGACGTCGTACCCGTGTCCGGGTCACTCGCCGTCAGCTGGCGGCCTCGCGCGTCGTACGTCCAGGACCATCTGTTGCCCTTGGTGTCCGTCGCCTTGACCTGGTCGCCGCGCGCGTCGAACTCGTAGTGCGTGGCGCGGTAGGCCGAGCGCAGCTTGTCGGTGAACGTGTCGACGCGGGTCGTGCGGCCGAGCGCGTCGCTCCAGGAGCGCTGCGAGGCGCCGCCGTCCGGCTCGATGACCGTGGAGTAGTCGTATCCGTACTCGTACCGTGTGGACTTCTCGGGCCTGACGGTGCCCGCCTCGTACGGGGTCTCGGACAGCTCACGGCCCAGGCCGTCGTACGCGTACAGGGTGGAGTTGGGGATGTTGAAGTCGGAGGCGACCTCGAACATCACCGGCTGCGGGTCACCCGACGCGTAGTAGGCGTTGTCGGTCCGCTCGATGGTGCCGTTGGCGCTGTAGTGGACGTCAGTGATCAGACGGCCCTTGCCGACGGCGGGTTCCTGGGTCTGCCGTTCCCGGCCGAGGCCGTCGTAGAAGACGACCGAGTCCTCGTACGTGCCGTTGTCCTTGAGCGCGGAGGTGACCACGGACACCGGCTCGCCGACAGTGGTGTTGTACGCGAACTTCACCGATGGCTTGTCCGACGTCGACTGGGACGGCTTCCAACCCGCCGTGGTACGGCCCAGCGCGTCGTAGGCGTACTTGGTCACGCGGCCATTGGCGTCGGTCTCGGCGAGCGTGGTGCCACGGCCGGGCTCGACCGTGGAGACTTCCTGGTGGCCGAGCGCGTTGGTGGCCGTGATCGAGTGGACTTGACCGGTGGACGGGTCGTAGGTGGTGGTGTCCTTGTTGCCCGCCGCGTCGGTCGTGGTCTTGGTGCGGCCGTAGGAGTCGTAGGTGAGGGCGGCGCTCTGCGTCCAGCCGCCGCCGCTGCCGCTGACGTCCCAGGTGGTGGTGGCCAGGCCGCCGGTGGGTGCGTCGCCGAAAGCGCCGCCGTCGTAGGCCATGCGCGAGCCGGCGATCCAGTCGGTGCCGGTGGCCGTGGCGGCGTCGGCGCAGGTGCCGGCCGTGGTCAGGGTCTGCTGGGTGAGACCTATGAGCCACTTGGTCGTGTTGTGGACGTAGGAGGTGAGGGTGCAGGACTCGTCGCCCGTCTTGCCGGTGTCCCCCTCGGATTCCACCTGGATCGGCAGGCCGTAGGTGTCGTCGTACTTCGTCGACGTCCTGACCGTGCGCAAGGTCCGCGTGTCGTCGCCGGTTCCGGACGAGCGCGTCACCGAGGTGGTGTGGTCGTCCAGGACCCGGTACGCCCTGAGCGGCGGGATGCCGCCGTCGCGCGTGCGGGTGGCCAGCACCTGGTACGTCGGGTATTCGACGTCCCGGGTGAGTACGGTGCCCCCGTACTTGGTGTACGTCATCGTCTCCGCGACTCGGCCCTGGTAGGCCTCCTTGTCGGGGGCGATGGTGCCGCCGCCGTAGTCCTTGACCGTGACCGAGCGAGTGGTGCCGCCGGGCAGCGGGTCGCCGTCCATCCCGCGGAAGTAGCGGATCTCGGTCATCGAGCGCTGGGTGGTCTGGTACTGCTCGCTGTTGTCGGCGCCGCCGATGGTGCGCACCAGGGCGAAGCCGCGCCACTGGTCGTAGGTGCGGGTCTTCTTCTTGGAGAACTCGGCCTGGTTGAGCGCCCATGCGCCGCCGCCCACATACTCGTAGGACGTGGTCATGGCGGGCACACCCGTCATGGCGGGCAGTTCCTGGACGTTGTCGACGACGTACTTGTTGAACCAGTCGATGTTCTCGTCGGCCTTGTCCGGGTCCGGGTGCCAGTACGCCGGGAAGCACAACCCGGTGTTCTCCTCCGGCTTCGGGAAGCCGGAGCCGGTGGCGCAGGCGCCGGTGGGCTCGGCGTAGTCGACGAGGGTCTCGCCGCCGTACTCATTGACGATCCGCTCGATGCGCAGCCGGTCGAAGGTCGGGTTCGGGTCGCCGGCGCACCGGCGGTCGTGCGGGGGTGGGCGTGACGCACCCCACCCCCCACCCCGTTCGAACTCCGTTAACAATGGACTGTGATCTCTCCGGTCCCCTCGATGCCCCGGAGCGCCCACCGGTCCCGGCCGGAGGCGACTCCCTACGTCGACCTCACCCGAGCCGAGTGGAGCGCGCTGCGCGACAAGACGCCGCTGCCGCTCACCGCCGAGGAGGTCGAGCGGCTGCGCGGCCTCGGCGATGTCATCGACCTCGACGAGGTGCGGGACATCTACCTGCCGCTGTCCCGGCTGCTCAACCTCTACGTCGGTGCCACGGACGGGCTGCGCGGCGCGCTGAACACCTTCCTCGGCGAGCAGGGCTCCCAGTCCGGCACCCCCTTCGTCATCGGGGTGGCCGGTTCGGTCGCCGTCGGGAAGTCGACCGTCGCCCGGCTGCTCCAGGCGCTGCTCTCCCGCTGGCCCGAGCACCCCCGGGTCGAACTGGTCACCACCGACGGGTTCCTGCTGCCCACGCGCGAACTCCAGGCGCGCGGCCTGATGTCGCGCAAGGGGTTCCCGGAGTCGTACGACCGCCGGGCGCTGACCCGGTTCGTCGCCGACATCAAGGCGGGGAAGGCGGAGGTGACAGCCCCCGTCTACTCCCACTTGATCTACGACATCGTCCCCGGCGAGAAGCTCACCGTCCGCCGCCCGGACATCCTCATCGTCGAGGGCCTCAACGTCCTCCAGCCCGCGCTGCCCGGCAACGACGGCCGCACCAGGGTCGGTCTCGCCGACTACTTCGACTTCAGCGTGTACGTCGACGCGCGCACCGAGGACATCGAGCGGTGGTACCTGAACCGGTTCCGCAAGCTGCGCGCGACCGCCTTCCAGGACCCGTCCTCGTACTTCCGCAGGTACACCCAGGTGTCGGAGGACGAGGCCCTCGACTACGCCCGCACCATGTGGCGGACGATCAACAAACCCAACCTGGTGGAGAACATCGCACCCACCCGGGGCCGCGCCACGCTGGTGCTGCGCAAGGGCCCGGACCACAAGGTGCAGCGGTTGAGTCTGCGCAAGCTGTGACCTCTACGCTGCCGTCATGCTGCATCTGCGACTGATCACGCCCGCCGAGCGCACCGACGACGCGGTGCGGCTGATCGAGAGGACGGTGGGCGCCACGCACCTCGTCGTGCTGCGGGGCGCCGCCCGCAACCCGGCCGGTGACGTGGTGATGTGCGACGTCGCACGCGAGGCGGGTCACGAACTGCTCACCGGTCTGCGGGAACTGGGGATCGACCGGACCGGTTCGATCGCCGTGGACAACATCGAACTGTCGCTGTCCGAGCGGGCCGAGAAGGCCGAGAAGGAGGCGCCGGGTGAGGGCGCGGACGCGGTGCTGTGGGAGCACCTGGCGGACGCCACGCAGGAGGAGTCGACGCTGTCGGTCACCTATCTGGCGTTCATCACGCTCGCCACGATGATCGCGGCCTGCGGTGTGCTGCTGGACAACGCGATCCTGATCGTGGGCGCCATGGCCGTCGGCCCGGAGTTCGGGCCGCTGGCCGGTCTGAGCACCGCACTTGTGCAGCGGGCCCCGCGGCCGGCGCTGCGGTCGCTGACCGCGCTGCTGGTGGGCTTCGCCCTGGCGATGGCCGTGACGGCGGGCTTCAGCGTCTTCATGGACGCCGTCGGGCTGTTCAGCGAGAGCAAGCTGGAGGCCCCACGGCCCAACACCAGCTTCGTCTACGCCCCCGACTGGTTCTCCTTCGTCGTGGCGGTCCTCGCCGGAGCCGCCGGCACGCTCTCCCTGACCTCGGCCAAGTCCGGTGCCCTGGTCGGCGTCGCCATCTCGGTGACCACCGTCCCGGCCGCCGCCAACGCGGCCGTGGCGCTCGCCTACGGCGACACCCGGCAGACCTGGGGTTCCACCGAACAGCTGCTGCTGAACCTGCTCGGCATCGTGCTGGCCGGCACGCTCACGCTGCTCGCCCAGAGGTGGTTCTGGTCCAGACAGCGTGAGCGCGCCCGCCGCGCCTCCGAACTTGTCTAACCCAGCGCCGACTTCACCGCGTCGGCCAGTCGGCCCGCCACCGAGCGGGCCTGGTCGATGTCGGCGGCCTCGACCATGACGCGGACCAGCGGTTCGGTGCCCGAGGGACGCAGCAGGACGCGGCCGGTCTCGCCCAGCTCGCGCTCGGCCTCGGTGATCGCGGCGGCCAGGTCCGCGGAGGTCTTCACCCGGGACTTGTCCACGTCGGGGACGTTGATCAGGACCTGGGGCAGCCGCTCCATGACCGCGGCCAGGTCGCGCAGCGTACGGCCGGTCTGGGCGATGCGGGCGGCCAGCAGCAGGCCGGTGAGCGTGCCGTCGCCGGTGGTGGCGTGGTCGAGGATGATGACGTGGCCGGACTGCTCGCCGCCGAGGGCGAAGTCCTTGTCCTTCATCTCCTCCAGGACGTAGCGGTCGCCGACGGCGGTCTGCACGAGGTGGATGCCCTCGCGCTCCATGGCCAGCTTGAAGCCCAGGTTCGACATCACGGTCGCGACGACGGTGTCGGAGCGCAGTGCGGAACGCTCCCGCATCGCCAGCGCGAGCACGGCCAGGATCTGGTCGCCGTCGACCTCCTCGCCGGTGTGGTCCACGGCCAGGCAGCGGTCGGCGTCGCCGTCGTGCGCGATGCCGAGGTGGGCGCCGTGCTCGACGACGGCGGCCTTGAGCCGGCCCATATGCGTGGAACCGCAGCCGTCGTTGATGTTCAGGCCGTCGGGCTCCGCGCCGATGGTGACGACCTCGGCACCGGCCCGGGCGAAGGCCTCCGGCGAGACCCGGGCGGCGGCGCCGTGCGCCTCGTCCAGGACGATCCTCAGGCCGTCGAGCCGGTTGGGGAGGACGCCGAGGAGGTGGGAGACGTACTGGTCGAAGCCCTCGTCGTAGTCGCGGACGCGGCCCACGCCGGCGCCGGTCGGACGGTCCCAGGGCGCGCCGGTGCGGTGCTCCTCGTAGACCTTCTCGATCCTGTCCTCCAGCTCGTCGGCGAGCTTGTGGCCGCCGCGGGCGAAGAACTTGATGCCGTTGTCGGGCATGGCGTTGTGGCTGGCCGAGAGCATCACGCCGAGGTCGGCGCCGAGCGCGCCGGTCAGATACGCCACCGCGGGCGTCGGCAGCACGCCGACGCGCAGCACGTCCACGCCCGCGCTCGCCAGCCCGGCGACCACGGCGGCCTCCAGGAACTCCCCGGAGGCACGCGGGTCCCGGCCGACCACGGCCTTGGGACGGTGGCCCTCGAAGGTGCCTGCCTCGGCCAGCACGTGCGCCGCGGCGACGGAGAGGCCGAGCGCCATCTCGGCGGTCAGGTCCGCGTTGGCGACGCCACGCACGCCGTCCGTGCCGAAGAGTCGTCCCACTTGTCCTCCTGATGAAGCGTCATTTCTTGAAGGCCCTGGGCATCCGATCACATCAGCCGGTCAGCACCTTGTGCCGTTATACGCCCAAGTCCTGCGATATACGAACGCCCCGACGGCACAGTGGCGTGCCGCCGGGGCGTTCGGAGTAGGCCTGTCCGCAGGCAGCCGCTGATTAGCGCTTGCTGTACTGCGGCGCCTTGCGGGCCTTCTTCAGACCGGCCTTCTTGCGCTCGACCGCACGGTCGTCGCGGCGGAGGAAGCCGGCCTTCTTGAGCGGGCCGCGGTTGTTGTCGACGTCGGCCTCGTTCAGGGCGCGGGCGACACCGAGACGCAGGGCACCGGCCTGACCGGAGACGCCGCCGCCGGCGATGCGGGCGATGACGTCGTAACGGCCCTCGAGCTCCAGCACCTTGAAGGGCTCGTTGACCTCCTGCTGGTGCACCTTGTTCGGGAAGTAGTCCTCGAGGGTGCGACCGTTGATCTTCCACTTGCCGGAGCCCGGAACGATCCGGACGCGGGCAATGGCGTTCTTGCGGCGACCCAGGCCGGCGGCGGGCTGGGGCTCACCGAAGCGCGAGGCGAGGGACTCGGAGGTGTACTCACCCTCCACCGGAACCTCGGACTCGGTGGTGTAGCTGTCGATGTCAAGCTCTTCGAGCGGCTGCTCGGCAGTGGTCTCGGCCACGATTCTCCTCAGATTCTCTTCAGTCTTAGGGGGTGGCCGGACTTACTGCGCGACCTGGGTGATCTCGAACGGCACCGGCTGCTGGGCGCCGTGCGGGTGCTGGTCACCCTTGTAGACCTTCAGCTTCGAGAGCATCTGACGGCCCAGGGAGTTCTTGGGGAGCATGCCCTTGACGGCCTTCTCGATGGCCTTCTCGGGGTTCTTGTCGAGCAGCTCGTCGTAACGGACGGAGCGCAGACCACCCGGGTAACCGGAGTGGCGGTACGCCATCTTCTGGGTCCGCTTGTTGCCGGAGAGGTGCACCTTGTCGGCGTTGATGATGATGACGAAGTCACCAGCGTCGACGTGCGGCGCGTAGATCGGCTTGTGCTTGCCCCGCAGAAGGGTGGCGGCGGTGGACGCCAGGCGGCCCAGGACGACGTCCTGGGCGTCAATGACGTGCCACTGGCGCGTGATGTCGCCGGGCTTGGGGCTGTACGTACGCACGGTTCGTAGCCTTCGCTTCTTCAGTGAGTGGTCCTGACAAGGTCACCGAAGACGATCACGACAGCCCTGACCGCACCGCGGTGACGCAAACCGCGTGCTGGTCGCTGGTCATCGGCCCGGTGGACCGGTGTAAGGGCCGGGTCCGTGAGAAGAGCCAAGCCAATACACAACGAACATGCAGGATACCCGCGCGGCCCTCCGGGGGTCAAAACGGGTTGCCCGCACGGATCCAGCGTGTTCCGCCCCAGTGTAGGCGCCCTCGCCCCCACTCCCCCACGGCACCCGCCCTCGGCACCCGCCCCCGCCCCGCACGAGCACACCGCCCGGCCCGCTTCGGCGACGGCGTGCTCCGCTTTGTACCGGCCTGTGACGAAGGTGCCCGCAGGGGCGCCCCGGGCGGCGCCCGGGCACCCTCGGCCCCGTCTAAGATGCGCCCCATGAGTTATGGGCAGGGGGGCTCGCAGTCCCAGTGGGATCCCTGGAAACCACATTCTCAGCAGTCGTCGTGGAACAGCGGGAGCGACAGCCAGACCCCGGACTGGGCCGCGCTCGCCGAGGCGTCCGAGACGCGCAACAAGCGGCGGCGACTGCTGTTCGTCGGCGGTGGCGTGCTGGCCACCGTCGCCGTCGGCGCGGCCGTCGCCATGGCGGTGATGTCCGCCGACAGCGACGACGACGCCTCGGGACAGCCCGCCTCCCAGCTGCCCGCCACCGCCGCGCTGCCGAGCGGCTCGGCCACGGCCCCCTCCTTCGCGCCCACCAGCGCCCCGCCCCCGCTGGACCCCAAGGACTTCATATCCAGCGCGCAGAAGGACACCGCCCCGCTCAGCGCGAACACGCTCTTCCCGGGCTCCCGGCTGACCATGGGCGAGAACGTGTACAAGAAGGGCCCCACGGCCGACACCAAGAGCTGTGCCACGGCCGTCCAGGGAACCCTCGGCAAGGTCCTCACCGCCAACGGCTGCACCCGCCTGATCCGCGCGACCTACACGAAGGACGGCATCGCGGCCACCGTCGGCGTCGCCGTCTTCGACACCGAGGCCAAGGCCCTCAAGGCCAAGGGCCAGGCCGACAAGAAGAGCATCGTCAAGCCGCTGACCGGCGGCGGCGTCAAGGCCTTCTGCGACGGCGCGGTCTGCCGCTCCACCACCAACTCCTACGGCCGCTACGCCTACTTCACCCTCGCCGGCTTCCCCAGCGGCAAGGACGTGACGGCCAAGGACACCAAGGTGTTCCGCACCGGCGACGACCTCGCGGAGTTCGCGTTCCAGCAGATCCGCCGGCGCGGCGTGGCCCAGGCCTCGGCGGCGGCCGACCGCTAGGGCGCCACCAGGGGCACTGCCAGGGCACCGCCAGGTCCTGTCCGGCGTCCCCGGTCAGGACATCCCCAGCGCGCGGAACCGCCAGCCCGCCGCCGTCCAGCGGTCCGGGTCGAGGACGCCCCGGCCGTCCACGACGCGTGGCCGGGACACCAGCCGCGCCGCCCACCGCGGGTCGATCTCCCGGAACCGCGGCCACTCGGTCAGCAGCAGCACCAGTTCGGCCCCGCGCAGCGCCTCCGGCACGGACAGCGCGTAGCCGAGCAGCGGGAACGCCTTGCGCGCGTTGTCCAGCGCCTCGGGGTCGTAGACCGTGACGTCGGCGCCGTCGAGGCCGAGGCGCGCGGCCACGTTCAGCGCGGGCGAGTCGCGGACGTCGTCCGAGTCCGGTTTGAAGGCGGCGCCCAGCACCGCCACCCGCGCCCCGAGGACGGTCCCCCCGCACAGCTCGCGGGCCAGCGCGACCGCCCGGTCCCGGCGCCGCATGTTGATCGCGTCCACCGCGTGCAGGAACCCCAGGTCCACGCCCAGCTCGGCGGCGCGGTGCGCGAAGGCCCGGATGTCCTTGGGCAGACAGCCGCCGCCGAACCCGACCCCGGCCCGCAGGTACGCCCGCCCGATCCGGCCGTCGTACCCCAGCGCCTCGGCCAGTCTCCGCACGTCACCGCCCGCGGCCTCGCAGACCTCGGCCATCGCGTTGATGAAGGAGATCTTGGTGGCGAGGAAGGAGTTGGCGGCCGTCTTGGCCAGTTCGGCGGTGGCGAAGTCGGTGACGACCAGCGGTGTCCCGGCGGCGAGGACGGGACCGTAGACCTGGCGCAGCAGCCGCTCGGCCCGCTCCGTGCGCACCCCGAACACCAGCCGGTCCGGCCGCAGGGTGTCCTCGACGGCGAAGCCCTCGCGTAGAAATTCCGGGTTCCACGCGATCTCGGCGCCGTGCTCTTCGGCGAGCCGCGCCGCGGTGCCGACCGGCACGGTCGACTTGCCCACCAGCAGGGCGCCCTTGCGCGCATGCCGGGCGATCCCCTCGAAGGCCGACTCCACACAGCTCAGGTCCGCGCCGTCGCAGTCCCGGCGCTGCGGGGTGCCCACGCACACGAAGTGCACCTGTCCGAAGGCGCCGGCCTGCTCGTAGGCGGTCGTGAACCGCAGCCGTCCGCTCGCCGTGTGCCGGGCGAGCAGCGCGGACAGCCCCGGCTCGTGGAACGGCGCCCGGCCCGCGCGCAGCGCTGCGATCTTGCCGGCGTCGACGTCGACGCCGACCACCTCGTGTCCCAGCTCCGCCATGCAGGCGGCATGTGTGGCGCCCAGATAACCGGTGCCGATGACGGTGAGCCGCATGCGTGAGCGAGTTCCCGCCAGACCGCGACCGTACCGTCACACCAGGTGAACGGGGCCCGGGTCCCGACCCCTCAGCAGCAGCCGGCCGCCGGCAGCGACCGCTTGTTGCGGGCCTCGCGGCTGCGCGCCGCCAGCAGCTCGTCGGCCGGGTAGCCGACCTCCTCCAGGGTCAGCCCGTGCGGCCGTACGACGTGCACGGCGGAGTCCCGTACGCCCGCGGCCAGCACCTTGCCCGGCCAGTCCGGCGGACGGTGGCCGTCGCCGACGAACAGCAGCGCCCCGATGAGCGAGCGCACCATGTTGTGGCAGAAGGCGTCGGCGCGGACGGTCGCGGTGATGATCCCGTCGTCGCCGCGCGCCAGGCTCAGCTCCTGGAGCGTACGGATGGTGGTCGCGCCCTCGCGCTTCTTGCAGTACGCGGCGAAGTCGTGCTCGCCGACGAGCCGCCGGGCGGCCTCGTTCATGGCGTCGACGTCGAGCGGCCAGTCGTGCCACAGCACATGGCCCCGCAGCAGCGGGTCCACTCCGCCCGGGTTGTCGGTGACGCGGTAGGCGTAGCGGCGCCAGACGGCGGAGAAGCGGGCGTTGAAGCCGCTCGGCGCGGGCCTGAGGGCCCAGACGCGCACATCCCTGGGCAGCCGTCCGGCGAGCCGCTTCAGCAGCTTCTCGTGGTGCTCGCGCCAGACCTGCTCGGGCAGGTCCACATGCGCCACCTGGCCCCGTGCGTGCACCCCGGCGTCGGTCCGCCCGGCGACGGTCAGCTCGTACGTCTGACCGGACCGCGTGACCGTGCGCAGCGCGTCCTCGATCTCCCCCTGCACGGTCCGCTTGCCGCCGGCCTGCTTGGCCCAGCCGTGGAAGCCGGTGCCGTCGTAGGACAGGTCGAGACGGATGCGGACATGGCCGGGCTGTGCTTCGTCACTCACGTACAGATCCTCTCAGGGCCGCCGGCTCCTCCGGTACGCGAAAGCGGGCCCGCCCCGAAGGGCGAACCCGCTTCCAGCGTCAGGCGGAGCCTCAGGCTTCCTTCGACTCCTCGGCAGCGGCCTCCTCGGCCGGCGCCTCGGTGGTCTCGGCGGCCTTGGCCTCGTCGGCCTCCTTGACCGCGCGCTTGGTGGCGGCCTCGGCCTCACCCACGGCCTTCTGCTGCACCGTCAGCGCCTCGACCAGCTCGATGACGGCCATGGGCGCGTTGTCGCCACGGCGGTTACCGATCTTGGTGATGCGGGTGTAGCCACCCGGACGGTTCTCGTAGCGCGGGCCGATCTCGGTGAAGAGCGTGTGGACGACGCTCTTGTCCGTGATCACCTGGAGCACCTGACGGCGGTTGTGAAGGTCGCCCTTCTTCGCCTTGGTGACCAGACGCTCGGCGTACGGGCGCAGGCGGCGGGCCTTCGCCTCGGTGGTGGTGATACGGCCGTGCTCGAACAGCGCCTTCGCGAGGTTCGCGAGGAGCAGCTTCTCGTGCGCGGCGCTGCCGCCCAGACGGGCACCCTTGGTGGGCTTCGGCATTGTTCTTCTCCTGTGTGTCTGCCCCGGCCGTGTCAGGTACCGGGGTCAGGAACCCGATGAGCGGATGCTCACCGGCAACAACCGATCAGGTACTGATCAGTACTGCTCGGTCTCCACGAAACCCGCGTCCGCGTCGTCGTCGGCGCCGAAGGCGTCGGCGGCGGCCGTGGGGTCGAATCCGGGCGGGCTGTCCTTCAGGGCCAGGCCCATGCCGGCCAGCTTCGCCTTGACCTCGTCGATGGACTTCGCACCGAAGTTGCGGATGTCCAGGAGGTCGGCCTCGGAGCGGGCGACGAGCTCACCCACGGAGTGGATGCCCTCACGCTTGAGGCAGTTGTACGACCGAACGGTGAGCTCCAGCTCCTCGATCGGCAGCGCCAGATCGGCGGCAAGGGCGGCGTCCGTGGGGGACGGGCCCATGTCGATGCCCTCGGCGTCGATATTAAGTTCACGCGCCAGACCGAACAGCTCGACCAGGGTCTTGCCGGCCGACGCCATGGCGTCACGCGGACGCATGGCCTGCTTGGTCTCGACGTCGACGATCAGCTTGTCGAAGTCGGTCCGCTGCTCGACACGCGTGGCCTCGACCTTGTACGTGACCTTCAGCACCGGCGAGTAGATCGAGTCGACCGGGATACGGCCGATCTCCTGGCCCACCTGCTTGTTCTGCACGGCGGAGACGTAACCGCGACCGCGCTCGACGGTCAGCTCCATCTCCAGCTTGCCCTTGCCGTTGAGCGTGGCGAGGACGAGGTCGGGGTTGTGCACCTCGACACCGGCCGGGGGCGCGATGTCGGCGGCGGTGACCAGACCCGGGCCCTGCTTGCGCAGGTACATCACGACCGGCTCGTCGTGCTCCGAGGAGACGACCAGCTGCTTGATGTTGAGGATCAGGTCGGTGACGTCCTCCTTGACGCCCGGCACGGTGGTGAACTCGTGCAGGACGCCGTCGATGCGGATGCTGGTGACAGCGGCACCGGGGATCGACGACAGGAGGGTGCGGCGCAGGGAGTTGCCGAGGGTGTAGCCGAAGCCCGGCTCCAGCGGCTCGATCACGAACCGGGAGCGGAACTCGTCGACGACCTCTTCGGTCAACGAGGGACGCTGAGCGATCAGCATGTGTGGATCAGATCCTTCATTCGTGGACGCCCGCTATTTGACGTCCGACGGAAACCGCACCCGTGAAAAGTGCGGGTACTGCAAGGGTACGGGCGGTACGACCCGAAGGAGCCGTACCGCCCGGACCCGCTGCCCGTGAGGCGTACGTCAGACGCGACGACGCTTCGGCGGACGGCAGCCGTTGTGCGGGGTCGGGGTGACGTCCTGGATGGAGCCGACCTCGAGGCCCGTGGCCTGCAGGGAGCGGATCGCGGTCTCACGACCGGAGCCCGGGCCCTTGACGAACACGTCGACCTTGCGCATGCCGTGCTCCTGGGCGCGGCGGGCGGCCGACTCGGCGGCCATCTGCGCGGCGAACGGCGTGGACTTCCGGGAGCCCTTGAAGCCGACGTGGCCGGCGGAGGCCCAGGAGATCACGTTGCCGCTCGGGTCGGTGATCGAAACGATGGTGTTGTTGAACGTGCTCTTGATGTGCGCGTGGCCGTGAGCGACGTTCTTCTTTTCCTTGCGGCGCACCTTCTTGGCAGCGCCCTGACGTCCCTTGGGGGGCATGTCGAAAACTCCTGTGGGAGGTGGTCGGTCCTACAGCGAAGACCGCTGGACGGCGAGTGTCGCTGCGGACTACTTCTTGCCCGGCTTCTTCTTGCCGGCGATGGCGCGACGCGGGCCCTTGCGGGTACGGGCGTTGGTGCTGGTGCGCTGACCGCGGACGGGGAGACCGCGGCGGTGCCGCAGACCCTGGTAGCAGCCGATCTCGACCTTGCGGCGGATGTCGGCCTGGATCTCGCGACGGAGGTCACCCTCGGTCTTGATGTTGTTGTCCACGAACTCACGGATCGCGACGAGCTGCTCCTCGGAGAGGTCGCGAACGCGGGTGTTCGGGTCGATGCCGGTGGCGGCCAGCGTCTGCTTCGAGAGGGTCCGGCCGATGCCGAACACGTAGGTGAGGGCGACCTCCACGCGCTTTTCGCGCGGGATGTCAACACCGGAAACGCGTGCCATTCAATGGCTCCTGGTGATCTTCGGAGGTCTTCCGCAGGACCGGCTCCCGGCCGCCGTACGAGGTACGAACCGGGTCCCCGGCCTCCGAACCGGGGGTGTCAAGCCGCGTCGCGGCTCGGGCCCTGCGTATGAACATATTCAGCTCGCGTCGCGCGAATCTCTGCGATTCGGTGCAGAGGGTGCGGTCGGTCGTGCGTCAGCCCTGGCGCTGCTTGTGGCGCGGGTTCTCGCAGATGACCATGACCCGGCCGTGACGGCGGATCACCCTGCACTTGTCGCAGATCTTCTTGACGCTCGGCTTGACCTTCATGGGATGTGAGGTTCTCCGGGTCAGTTGCCGTCGGCCCCGTGCACAGGGAGAGCACGGGACGTGGGCAAGATCTACTTGTACCGGTAGACGATCCGGCCACGCGTCAGGTCGTACGGAGACAGCTCCACCACGACCCGGTCGTCAGGGAGGATGCGGATGTAGTGCATACGCATCTTGCCGCTGATGTGTGCCAGGACCTGGTGGCCGTTCTGGAGCTCGACCTTGAACATGGCGTTCGGCAGAGACTCGACGACAGTGCCCTCGATCTCGATGGCACCTTGCTTCTTGGCCACGCTTTGCCCTTCGAATCGACTACCTTGATCGACTCTCTCTGCTTCCCTTGCGGGCGCATGCGGACATGCGGGTGCACGAGAGCCGACGAGTCAGTCTACGTCAGCGCACCCGGAAACACGAATCGAGGAAGCATGCCCGGCATCGGAGATCACCATGCAGACCAGCCGTACGGCGGCTGTGGGCAGTCGTTCCGCCGGGGCGGAACGGGTGGGCACAGCCGCACCCGCAGTCGCCTACGGCGAGCAGACCCCCGCCCGCCGTAGGCGCAACGAACGTCACGCCAGCGGGTCAGGCGCCGTCGTGATCCCGTACTCCGCCAGCTTCGCCTCGCCGCCATCCGGGGCCGTCAGGACCAGGGGGCCCTGCTCGGTCAGGGCGACCGAGTGCTCCCAGTGGGAGGACCAGGTTCCGTCCGTGGTGATGACCGTCCAGTCGTCCTCGAGGACGCGGGTCTTCGCCGTGCCCAGCGAGACCATCGGCTCGATGGCCAGGCAGAAGCCGGGGACCAGCTTGGGGCCCTTGCCGCGCCGCCGGTCGACGTAGTTCAGCAGGTGCGGGTCCATGTGCATCTCGGTGCCGATGCCGTGGCCGCCGTAGTCCTCGATGATCCCGTAGCGGCCGCCGCCGGGCTTGGGCTGGCGGCGGATGTACGTCTCGACGGCACGGGAGATGTCGACCAGCCGGTTGCCCTGCTTCATGGCGGCGATCCCGGCCCACATCGACTCCTCGGTCACCCGGGAGAGCTCGACCAGCTCCGGGGCGTGACCGGAACCCACGAACGCCGTGTACGCGGCGTCGCCGTGCCAGCCGTCGACGATCGCGCCGCAGTCGATGGAGATGATGTCCCCGTCCTTGAGGACGACGTCCTCCGAGGGGATGCCGTGGACGACCACCTCGTTGACCGAGGTGCAGATCGTCGCCGGGAAGCCGCCGTAGCCGAGGAAGTTCGGCTTGGCGTTGTGCTCGGCGAGCACCTTGCGGGCGACCTCGTCCAGGTCCTTGGTGCTCGCGCCGGGCACGGCCGCCTCCCGGGTGGCCGCGTGGATCGCGGCGACGACCAGCCCCGCCGCACGCATCTTGGCGATCTGCTCGGGGCTCTTGATCTGCACCATGGGGAGAAGGGCCTTTCTGGGACCGGAACGAGGGCCGACTCTGTCAACCATACGGGCGCCGCCGCGCCCACAGCACAGCCGCGGCCCCTTCGGAAGGAACCGCGGCTGCACCCGGCGTGACGCCTACTTCGTGGCGTCCTCGCGCTTCAGCGCCTCCAGCGCGCGCCGCGTGATCTCGTCCACCGGGCCGAGCGAGGAGATCGTCACGACCAGGCCCTGGGCCTTGTAGTAGTCGATGATCGGCTCGGTCTGCGTGTGGTAGACCTCCAGCCGCTTGCGGACGGTGCCCTCCGAGTCGTCGTCCCGCTGGTACAGCTCGCCGCCGCAGACGTCGCAGACGCCGTCCTTCTTCGGCGGGCTGTACGTCACGTGGAAGACGTGGCTGGAGTCCTTGCGGCAGATCCGCCGGCCGGCGATCCGCTTCACGACCTCGTCCTCGGGGACCTCCAGGTCGAGCACCGCGTCGAGCTTGATGCCCTCCTCCTGCAGCAGCGCGTCCAGGGCCTCCGCCTGGGAGACGTTGCGCGGGAAGCCGTCCAGCAGGAAGCCTCCGACGGCGTCGGGCTGCTCCATGCGGTCCTTGGCCATGGCGATGGTGACCTCGTCCGGCACGAGGTTCCCGGCGTCCATGTAGGACTTCGCGAGCTTGCCGAGCTCCGTCTGACGGCTGATGTTGGCGCGGAAAAGGTCGCCCGTGGAGATGTGCGGGATGCGCAGCTTCTCGGCAAGGCGCACAGCCTGCGTTCCCTTACCGGCACCTGGCGGCCCGACGAGGACGATTCGCATCAGCGGAGGAACCCTTCGTAATTGCGCTGCTGGAGCTGGCTCTCGATCTGCTTCACCGTCTCGAGGCCGACACCCACGATGATCAGGATGCTGGTCCCGCCGAAGGGGAAGTTCTGGTTCGCGTTGAACCCGACCAACGCCATTGTCGGTACGAGAGCGATCAGACCCAGATACAGCGAACCCGGCCAGGTGATCCGGTTGAGCACGTACGAAAGGTACTCAGCGGTCGGTCGGCCAGCCCGGATGCCCGGGATGAAGCCACCATACTTCTTCATGTTGTCCGCGACTTCCTCGGGGTTGAAGGAGATCGCCACGTAGAAGAACGCGAAGAACACGATAAGCAAGAAGTACATAGTGATGTAAAGCGGGTGATCGCCCTTGGTCAGGTTCTGCTGGACCCAGGTCTTCCAGCCGGAGTTGCCCCCCGCGAACTGGGCGATGAGCGCCGGAATGTAGAGCAGCGACGACGCGAAGATGACCGGAATCACACCGGCCTGGTTGACCTTGAGCGGGATGTACGTGGACGTACCGCCGTAGGAGCGCCGGCCGATCATGCGCTTCGCGTACTGCACCGGGATACGGCGCTGGGCCTGCTCGACGAAGACGACCAGACCGACCATGACCAGGCCGACCAGGATCACGGTGCCGAACTCGATCCAGCCGCCGGCCAGGGTGCCCTGCTTCTTGATGGCCCACAGCGAGGACGGGAACGTCGCGGCGATCGAGATGAACATCAGGATCGACATGCCGTTGCCGATGCCGCGGTCGGTGATGAGCTCACCGAGCCACATGACCACGGCCGTACCGGCGGTCATGCAGACCACCATGACGATCGTGTTGAAGATCGCCCGCTCGGGGACGATGTTGGCCGCGACCGTGCACCCGGAGAACAGGGCGCCACTGCGGGCGGTGGCCACCAGGCCGGTGCCCTGCAGGATGGCCAGCGCCACCGTCAGGTAACGGGTGTACTGGGTGATCTTGGCCGTGCCGGCCTGGCCCTCCTTCTTGAGGGCTTCCAGGCGCGGGATCACCACGGTCAGCAGCTGCAGGATGATGCTCGCCGTGATGTACGGCATGATCCCGAGGGCGAAGACCGTGATCTGGAGCAGCGCGCCGCCGCTGAACATGTTGACCAGTCCGAAGAGCCCCTGGTTGCCGGAGGCCTCGGTGACACACTGCTGGACGGCCTTGTAGTTGACGCCCGGGATCGGGATGTGGGTACCGACGCGGTACGCCACGATGATGCCGAGTGTGAAGAGCAGCTTCTTGCGCAGGTCGGGCGTCCTGAACGCCCGGGCGAAGCCGGTGAGCACGGTGCCTCCTGCGACCCCCGCGCCAGTGCGTAAGGGTGACGGTCTTGAGGTTCGACGAAAAGAACAGTGCAGGCCACCTTACCGGCGACACTGCCCCCCTTGGAACGACCAACCGGGGATACCTCATTGTGAGGTATCCCCGGTCGGGATGCTTACGTCATCGAGGAGACGTCCAAGGAAGTCAGACGAGCTCGGTGACGGAACCGCCGGCGGCGGTGATCTTCTCCTTGGCGGAGCCGGAGACGGCGTCCACCGTCACCTGCAGCGCCACGGAGACCTCGCCCTGGCCCAGGACCTTGACCAGGCTGTTCTTGCGAACGGCACCCTTGGCCACCAGGTCCTCGACCGTGACCTCGCCACCCTGCGGGTAGAGCGCGGCCAGCTTGTCGAGGTTCACGACCTGGTACTCGGTCTTGAACGGGTTCTTGAAGCCCTTCAGCTTCGGGAGGCGCATGTGCAGCGGCATCTGGCCGCCCTCGAAGCGCTCCGGAACCTGGTAACGGGCCTTCGTGCCCTTCGTACCACGACCGGCCGTCTTACCCTTCGACGCCTCACCACGACCGACACGGGTCTTGGCGGTCTTGGCGCCGGGGGCCGGACGGAGGTTGTGGATCTTCAGCGGGTTCTGCTCCGCCATGATCAGTCGACCTCCTCGACCGTCACGAGGTGGCGGACGGTGTGCACCATGCCGCGGAACTCGGGACGGTCCTCCTTGACGACCACGTCACCCAGGCGCTTGAGGCCCAGGGAACGCAAGGTGTCGCGGTGGTTCTGCTTGCTGCCGATGTAGGACTTGACCTGCGTGATCTTGAGCTGAGCCATGATTACGCACCTGCCCCGGCACGCGCACGCAGCAGGGCCGCGGGGGCGACGTCCTCGAGCGGCAGACCGCGGCGGGCCGCGATCTCCTCGGGACGCTGCAGGCCCTTGAGGGCCTCCACGGTCGCGTGCACGATGTTGATCGCGTTGTCGGAGCCGAGCGACTTCGACAGCACGTCGTGGATACCGGCGCACTCGAGCACGGCACGCACCGGACCACCGGCGATAACACCGGTACCGGGGGACGCGGGCTTGAGCAGCACGACGCCGGCAGCCTTCTCACCCTGGATCGGGTGCGGGATGGTGCCCTGGATCCGGGGGACCTTGAAGAAGTGCTTCTTGGCCTCCTCAACGCCCTTGGCGATGGCGGCCGGCACCTCCTTGGCCTTGCCGTATCCGACACCCACGGTGCCGTCACCGTCGCCCACCACGACCAGCGCGGTGAAGCTGAAGCGACGACCACCCTTCACAACCTTGGCGACGCGGTTGATCGCGACGACGCGCTCAACGTACGCGGTCTTCTCGGCGGCAGCTGCGCCGCCGTCACGGCCCTTCCGGTCCCGCCGCTCGCCGCCACCGGCACCGCCACCGCGGCGCTGGGGTCCAGCCATTGGAATTACCTCTCTCTGTTTCCGCTAGCTCGGAACCGGCTCAGAACTTCAGGCCGGCTTCGCGGGCGGCGTCCGCCAGGGCGGCGATGCGCCCGGCGTACTGGTTGCCACCACGGTCGAACACGACGGCCTCGACACCGGCGGCCTTGGCACGCTCGGCGACCAGGGCGCCGACCTGCTTGGCCTGCGCGGACTTGTCGCCCTCGCCACCGCGGATCGACGTGTCCAGCGTGGACGCCGACGCCAGGGTGTGGCCCTTGAGGTCGTCGATCACCTGCGCCACGATGTGGCGGTTGGAGCGGGTCACGACCAGACGGGGACGCTCCGCCGTACCGGAGATCCGCTTGCGGATCCGGATGTGACGGCGCTTGATCGCGGCGCGCTTGTAGGCGTCGCCCTTGAGGATCTTCTGCCCGTATGCCATGGCTTACTTACCCGCCTTTCCGACCTTGCGGCGGATGACTTCGCCCTCGTACTTGACGCCCTTGGCCTTGTACGGGTCGGGCTTGCGCAGCTTGCGGATGTTGGCCGCAACCTCGCCGACCTTCTGCTTGTCGATGCCCTCGACCGAGAAGCGGGTGGGAGCCTCCACCTTGAAGGTGATGCCCTCGGGCGCCTCGACGGTGATCGGGTGGCTGTAGCCCAGCGCGAACTCGAGGTTCGAGCCCTTGGCCGTCACGCGGTAACCGACACCGCTGATCTCGAGCTTCTTCACGTAACCCTGGGTCACGCCGGTGATCATGTTCGCCACCAGCGTGCGGGACAGGCCGTGGAGAGCCTTGTTCTGACGCTCGTCGTTGGGGCGGGTCACCTGCAGGGTGCCGTCCTCGCCCTTGACGACCTCGATCGGCGCCGCAACGGTGTGGGTCAGCGAGCCCTTGGGGCCCTTGACCGAGACCGTACGGCCGTCGATGGTGACGTCCACGCCGGCGGGAACCGCGATGGGGAGCTTGCCGATGCGCGACATAGCTGTTTCCTCCGTTCCCTTCCGTTACCAGACGTAGGCGAGGACTTCCCCACCCACGCCCTTCTTGCCGGCCTGCTTGTCGGTGAGGAGCCCGTGCGACGTGGAGATGATCGCCACGCCGAGGCCGCCGAGCACCTTCGGCAGGTTGGTGGACTTCGCGTACACCCGGAGACCGGGCTTGGAGATCCGCTTGATGCCCGCGATGGAGCGCTCACGGTTCGGGCCGTACTTCAGCTCGAGAACGAGGTTCTTGCCGACCTCGGCGTCCTCGGTCTTCCAGCCCGTGATGAAGCCCTCCTGCTGGAGGATCTCCGCGATGTGCGACTTGATCTTCGAGTGCGGCATGGTCACGGTGTCGTGGTATGCCGAGTTCGCGTTCCGCAGACGCGTGAGCATGTCTGCGATCGGATCAGTCATGGTCATGAATTGGCCTTCGGCCTCTCTCGCCGGGGTTTCCTGGTGCGCCATCCCTCTCCCCGATCCGAGACGGGACGGGTGCGGCGCGGTGGACCTACGGCGTAGTAAGTCGTACGGGCGGCGACAGACGCCCAACCCCACAAGCCTAAGGCATGTGAGCTGGGCGTCTGTCCGCCCTATCTACTTACCGAGAGCTTCCGGAACCCCTCAAACGGGGGATTACCAGGAGCTCTTGGTCACGCCCGGCAGCTCGCCACGGTGAGCCATCTCACGAAGGCACACGCGGCAGAGGCCGAACTTGCGGTACACGGAGTGCGGACGGCCGCAGCGCTGGCAGCGCGTGTAGCCACGCACACCGAACTTGGGCTTGCGAGCAGCCTTAGCGATCAGAGCCTTCTTCGCCATCTCGCTCACGCCTCCTTGAACGGGAAGCCGAGGTGACGAAGGAGCGCGCGGCCCTCAGCGTCGTTGGTCGCCGTGGTGACCACGGTGATGTCCATACCCCGGACGCGGTCGATCTTGTCCTGGTCGATCTCGTGGAACATGACCTGCTCCGTGAGACCGAAGGTGTAGTTGCCACGGCCGTCGAACTGCTTGGGGGACAGGCCGCGGAAGTCGCGGATGCGCGGCAGCGCGAGCGACAGGGTGCGGTCCAGGAACTCCCACATGCGGTCGCCACGGAGCGTGACGTGGGCACCGATCGGCTGACCCTCACGCAGCTTGAACTGCGCGATGGACTTGCGGGCCTTGGTGACCGCCGGCTTCTGGCCGGTGATCGTGGTGAGGTCGCGGATGGCGCCCTCGATCAGCTTGGAGTCGCGGGCGGCGTCGCCCACACCCATGTTGACCACGATCTTGACGAGGCCCGGGATCTGCATGACGTTCTCGTACTTGAACTCGTCACGCAGCTTGGGGGCGATCTCGTCGCGGTACTTCTGCTTCAGACGCGGGGAAGTGGTGGTAGCCATCAGATGTCCTCACCCGTCCGCTTGGCAACGCGGATCTTGTTGCCTTCGTCGTCGAAGCGGTAACCGACGCGGGTCACGACCTTCTGCCCGTCCTTCTCCACGACCAGCTGGACGTTGGAGACGTGGATCGGGGCCTCGGTGGTGACGATGCCGCCGGCCTGCGAACCGCTGGCGGTCGGCCCGGCCTTGGTGTGCTTCTTGACCCGGTTGACACCCTCGACCAGGACGCGCTCCTCGCGCGGGTAAGCGGCAATGACCTTGCCCTGCTTGCCCTTGTCCTTGCCGGTGATGACCTGGACCAGGTCGCCCTTCTTGATCTTCATGCTCACAGCACCTCCGGCGCGAGGGAGATGATCTTCATGAACTTCTTCTCGCGCAGCTCACGGCCGACGGGGCCGAAGATACGGGTGCCACGAGGGTCGCCGTCGTTCTTCAGAATGACGGCGGCGTTCTCGTCGAAGCGGATGTACGAGCCGTCCGGACGGCGGCGCTCCTTGACGGTGCGAACGATGACCGCCTTGACGACGTCACCCTTCTTCACGTTGCCACCGGGGATCGCGTCCTTGACGGTGGCGACGATGACGTCACCGATGCCCGCGTAGCGGCGACCGGAGCCACCGAGCACACGGATGCAAAGGATCTCCTTCGCACCAGTGTTGTCGGCGACACGCAGTCGCGACTCCTGCTGGATCACGTCTATCTCCTGTTTGTCTGCCGGTTCCCCGGGGGCCGCTCGAGCGAGCGGCCCCCGGAGCCTGGCGGAACTGTCCTGCGAGGGATGCCCCGCAGGAGACTTACTTGGCCTTCTCGAGGATCTCGACGACGCGCCAGCGCTTCGTCGCGGACAGCGGCCGGGTCTCCATCAGGAGGACGCGGTCGCCGACACCCGCGGCGTTCTGCTCGTCGTGCGCCTTGAGCTTGTTGGTACGGCGGATGACCTTGCCGTACAGCGCGTGCTTCACGCGGTCCTCGACGGCGACGACGACGGTCTTGTCCATCTTGTCGCTGACGACGAGACCCTCACGGGTCTTGCGGAAGCCACGGGCCTCTGCGTTCTCAGTCACGTTCTTCTCGCTCATCAGGCGTTCTCCACCGTTTCGATGCCCAGCTCACGCTCGCGCATCAGGGTGTAGATCCGCGCGATGTCCTTGCGGACCGCCTTCAGACGGCCGTGGTTCTCGAGCTGACCGGTCGCCGCCTGGAAGCGGAGATTGAACAGCTCTTCCTTGGCCTCGCGGAGCTTGCCCAGAAGCTCCTCGTTGCCCAGCTCGCGCAGCTCGGACGCCTTGGTACCGGCCGACATCACGCTTCACCTGCCTCGCGCTTGACGATCCGGCACTTCATCGGCAGCTTGTGGGCCGCACGAAGCAGCGCCTCACGGGCGATCTTCTCGTTGGGGTACGACAGCTCGAACATCACGCGTCCGGGCTTGACGTTCGCGACCCACCACTCCGGGGAACCCTTACCGGAACCCATGCGGGTCTCGGCCGGCTTCTTGGTGAGGGGGCGGTCCGGGTAGATGTTGATCCAGACCTTGCCGCCACGCTTGATGTGACGGGTCATGGCGATACGAGCCGCCTCGATCTGGCGGTTCGTCACGTACGCCGGGGTCAGCGCCTGGATGCCGTACTCGCCGAACGCAACCTGCGTTCCACCCTTGGACATACCGTTGCGCTTCGGGTGGTGCTGCTTGCGGTGCTTGACCCTACGGGGGATCAGCATGTCGGTCAGGCCTCCGTTCCGGTGCTCTCAGCCGGAGCGGCAGCGGCCGGAGCCTCGGCCTTGGGGGCCTCGGCGGCCGGAGCCTGCTGCTGCTGCGGCTTGCGACCGCGCCGCTCGCCACCACGGCCACCACGGGCCGGGCGCTCACCGGCGCCGCGCGACGGGCGCTGACCCGCGCGGGCGGCGGCGTTCTCGGCGCGGACCTCGGCGATGTTCTTGACGTCGCCCTTGTAGATCCAGACCTTCACACCGATGCGGCCGAAGGTCGTCTTGGCCTCGAAGAAGCCGTAGTCCACGTTCGCGCGGAGCGTGTGCAGGGGCACGCGGCCCTCGCGGTAGAACTCCGAGCGGGACATCTCGGCGCCGCCGAGGCGGCCGCCGCACTGGATCTTGATGCCCTTGGCGCCCGCCTTCATCGCCGACTGCATGCTCTTGCGCATGGCGCGGCGGAAGGAGACGCGGGAGGAGAGCTGCTCGGCGACGGCCTGGGCAACCAGCTGAGCGTCGGTCTCGGGGTTCTTGACCTCGAGGATGTTCAGCTGGACCTGCTTGCCGGTGAGCTTCTCGAGGTCGCCGCGGATGCGGTCGGCCTCGGCGCCACGGCGGCCGATGACGATGCCCGGACGAGCGGTGTGGATGTCCACACGCACGCGGTCACGGGTGCGCTCGATCTCCACCTTGGAGATGCCGGCGCGCTCCATGCCGGACGTCATCATCCGACGGATGGCGACGTCTTCCTTGACGTAGTCCTTGTACAGCTTGTCGGCGTACCAACGCGACTTGAAGTCGGTCGTGACACCGAGCCGGAACCCGTGCGGGTTTACCTTCTGGCCCATTACCGGGTTCCTTCCTTGCTGCTGACGACCACGGTGATGTGGCTGGTCCGCTTGCGGATCCGGTAGGCACGGCCCTGGGCGCGCGGCCGGAACCGCTTCAGGGTCGGGCCCTCGTCGACGTACGCCTCGGAGACGTAGAGGCTGTCGGCGTCGGTGTGGTCGTAGTTGTGCGCGGCGTTGGCGATGGCGCTGTCGAGCACCTTGCCGACCGGCACGGAGGCTGCCTGCGGAGCGAATCGCAGAACAGCCTGGGCCTCCGTGGCGTCCATGCCACGGATGAGGTCCACCACGCGGCGGGCCTTCATGGGCGTGACGCGGATGTACCGCGCCTGGGCCCTGGCTTCCATGGTTGTCCCTTCAGTTACTTACGTGTCTGAATGCGATCCGCTGCTAGCGGCGCTTCGACTTCCGGTCTTCCTTGACGTGACCCCGGAAGGTGCGCGTCGGCGAGAACTCGCCGAGCTTGTGGCCGACCATGGACTCGGTGACGAACACCGGGATGTGGGTCTTGCCGTTGTGCACCGCGATCGTGTGGCCCAGCATCGCCGGGACGATCATCGAGCGACGGGACCAGGTCTTGATGACGTTCTTGGTGCCGGCTTCGTTCTGTACGTCCACCTTCTTCATCAGGTGGTCGTCGACGAAAGGCCCCTTCTTCAAGCTACGAGGCATCTCAACCCGTCCTTAGCGCTTCTTGTTCGTCTTGCGGCGGCGGACGATGTACTTGTTGCTCGCCTTCTTGGGAGCACGAGTACGACCTTCCTTCTGACCCCAGGGGCTGACCGGGTGGCGGCCACCCGAGGTCTTGCCCTCACCACCACCGTGGGGGTGGTCAACCGGGTTCATCGCCACACCGCGAACGGTCGGGCGGACGCCCAGCCAGCGCTTGCGGCCGGCCTTGCCCCAGTTGATGTTGCTCTGCTCGGCGTTGCCGACCTCGCCGACGGTGGCGCGGCAGCGCACGTCGACCAGGCGGATCTCGCCGGAGGGCATGCGGAGGTGGGCCATCGAGCCCTCCTTCGCGAGCAGCTGCACGGAGGCACCGGCGGAGCGGGCGAACTTGGCGCCGCCGCCCGGACGGAGCTCGATCGCGTGCAGCGTCGTACCGACCGGGATGTTGCGGAGGGCCAGGTTGTTGCCCGGCTTGATGTCGGCCCCGGGACCGTTCTCGACGCGGTCGCCCTGCGACAGGCCACGCGGCGCGAGGATGTAGCGCTTCTCGCCGTCCGCGTAGTGCAGCAGCGCGATGCGCGCGGTGCGGTTGGGGTCGTACTCGATGTGCGCGACCTTCGCCGGCACGCCGTCCTTGTCGTGACGACGGAAGTCGATCACGCGGTAGGCGCGCTTGTGTCCGCCACCCTGGTGGCGAACGGTCACACGACCGGAATTGTTACGGCCGCCCTTGCTGTGCAGGGGACGGACCAGCGACTTCTCCGGCGTGGACCGCGTGACCTCGACGAAGTCGGCGACGCTGGCGCCACGACGGCCAGGAGTCGTCGGCTTGTACTTGCGGATACCCATTTCTCAGTCCTCGTCCGATATCGGACGATCCGGACCGCCGTCAGGCGGTCGGACCGCCGAAGATGTCGATACGGTCGCCCTCGGCGAGGGTCACGATCGCGCGCTTGGTGGCGGCGCGCTGGCCGAAGCCGGTGCGGGTCCGCTTGCGCTTGCCCTGGCGGTTGATCGTGTTGACCCCGGTGACCTTGACCTCGAAGACCGCCTGGACGGCCTCCTTGATCTGGGTCTTGTTGGCACGCGGGTCGACGATGAACGTGTACTTGTTCTCGTCGAGGAGCGCGTAGCTCTTCTCCGAGACGACCGGCTTGACCAGGACGTCACGGGGGTCCGTGTACGACTTGCTCAGCGGGGTCTCGACGGTGTTCTTGCCCTCGGCGGCGTGACGGCGCGCCTTGGCGACGCGCGCGGCCTTGGCGGCCTTGGCCGCCTTGGAGGCGATGGAGGGGTGACGCGTAGCCATCAGGCCTCGCTCCCTTCGGTGTCGTTGGCCTTGTTCGGGCCGGCGACGAAGGACTCGAAAGCGGCCTTGGTGAAGACCACGTCGTCCGAGACGAGAACGTCGTACGTGTTCAGCTGGCCCGGCTCCAGGATGTGGACCTGGGGCAGGTTGCGGGCGGACAGCCACGCGGCCTCGTCGGCGCGGTCGACGACCAGGAGCAGGTTCTTGCGCTCCGAGATCTTGCCGAACAGCGTCCGGGCGGCCTTGGTGGAGGCGGTCTCACCCTCGACCACGCCGGTGACGACGTGGATGCGGTTGTGGCGGGCCCGGTCGGTGAGGGCGTGGCGCAGGGCCGCGGCCTTCATCTTCTTCGGGGTCCGCTGCGAGTAGTCGCGCGGCACGGGACCGTGCACGACGCCACCACCGGCGAACTGCGGCGCGCGGGTCGAACCCTGGCGGGCGCGACCGGTGCCCTTCTGGCGGTACGGCTTCTTGCCACCGCCGCGGACCTCGCCGCGGGTCTTGGTCTTGTGCGTGCCCTGACGGGCGGCGGCCAGCTGCGCGACGACGACCTGGTGGATCAGCGGAACGCTGACCTTCTCAACGCCGAAGATCTCCGCGGGGAGCTCGACGGAACCGGCCTTCTCGCCCGCCGGCGAAAGGATGTCAACAGTGCTCATCGGTTACCTCAGGCCCCCTTGGCCGCGGTGCGGACCAGGACGAGGCCGCCGTTCGGACCGGGAACCGCGCCCTTGATGAGCAGCAGACCCTTCTCCGCGTCAACGGCGTGGACGGTCAGGTTCTGGGTGGTGACCCGCTCGTTGCCCATGCGACCCGCCATGCGGAGGCCCTTGAACACACGGCCCGGGGTGGCGCAGCCACCGATGGAACCGGGAGAGCGGTGCTTGCGCTGGGTGCCGTGACCGGCGCCGAGGCCACCGAAGTTGTGACGCTTCATGACACCGGCGAAGCCCTTGCCCTTGCTCTTGCCGGTGACGTCGACCTTCACGCCGGCCTCGAACACCTCGGCGGTGATCTCCTGGCCCAGCGTGTACTCGGAGGCGTCCGCGGTGCGGATCTCGACGAGGTGACGACGGGGGGTGACGTCGGCCTTGGCGAAGTGACCCTTGAGGGGCTTGTTCACCTTGCGCGGGTCGATCTCGCCGAAGGCGATCTGGACCGACTCGTAGCCGTCGACGTCGTTCGTACGAACCTGGGTCACGACGTTGGGGCCGGCCTTGACGACGGTGACCGGAACAACACGGTTGTTCTCGTCCCACACCTGCGTCATGCCGAGCTTCTCGCCCAGGATGCCCTTGATCTGCTTAGCCATTCTCAGCCCACCAGCCTCAGAGCTTGATCTCGATGTCGACACCGGCCGGCAGGTCGAGTCGCATCAGAGAGTCAACGGTCTTGGGGGTCGGGTCGAGAATGTCGATCAGGCGCTTGTGCGTGCGCATCTCGAAGTGCTCGCGCGAGTCCTTGTACTTGTGCGGCGACTTGATGACGCAGTACACGTTCTTCTCAGTGGGCAGCGGCACCGGGCCCGCGACCGACGCACCGGTACGGGTCACCGTCTCGACGATCTTCTTCGCCGAGGAGTCGATGACCTCGTGGTCGTAGGCCTTGAGCCGGATGCGGATCTTCTGTCCCGCCATGGCTACTTCGTAGTCCTGTCTCTTCTCACGCTCTGGAACCCGGTGTTTCCCTGGTTTCCCTTGGCTCTCGCCGACCCACGCGGTCGGGCGTGTCGCGCTCCCGCTGACACAGATGTCCCTTGTTCGAACATCCCTGCGTGGGAGTGCGGCCCGTCCGGAACCGCGGGACCGGGAGTACGCGTCCGTCCTGCCGACGCGTGGCCCACCGGGCGCCTGGCCGGTGCCGCGCCCACGCTTCCCGGAAGATTCCCGTACGTCCGCCCCAGCGCTGCCGTGAGGCAGTTAGGGCGACGAGTACTGTGGGACTCGCTTCCGGTCCTCCCGGCGGGAGGCGCGCAGCATCAACACTCGACCGAGCAACTCGGACAGTCTGCCATAGGCGACGGCAGGCTGGCCAATCGAGCCGTAGAGATTACCCCGGGAGGGGAAGAGGTCAAACGGAACCCAGCGCCACGGGCGCCGGCCGGCACGCCGAAGCGGCGGACGGGAGGGTTCCGGTCCGCCGCTTCGGGTCGCTGTGGGGTCGGTGCGCGCCCGTGTGGCCCGCTTCCCGCTCGGTCCTAGTCCGGGAGACTCCTGCGCGCCGACACTTCTGCCGCCGGGGAGAGGATCTCGGGTCCGGAGGGGTCACGCGGGGCCAGGACGCGGAGCGCGTCGCGCAGGAGGGTGCTCGAGGTGTGCGCGGTGTAGGGGAAGTAGACGACGTCCACGCCGATCTTCGTCAGCTCGGTCTCGAGGCTGGTCCAGACGTCCGTGCCGAGCCAGTCGTCGCCCTTGAAGATCACGTCGAAACCGAGCTGCCTCCATGCCTCGATCTTGTCGTTCACCAGGGCGACGAAGGTCCCGTCCACGTAGCGCACGCTGCGGACGATCTCCAGCCGCTCGGCGAGCGGCACCACGGGCGGCCGGCCCTTCAGGCGTACCACCAGTTCGTCCGAGCAGACACCCGCGATCAGCCGGTCGCAGTGTTCCCGGGCCCGGCGCAGGATGTTGAGGTGCCCCACGTGGAAGAGGTCGAAGACCCCTGGCGCGTACCCGACGCGTTCTCCCATCAGTGCTCCCCCGCCGACCGCTTCGTGGCGAGAGCGGTCACCTCGGCCGCCGGGGACTTCGGCGAGGTGTTCTCGCCGTCGCTGACGGTGATCGTGTAGCTGTGGCGGGAGCCGGGGGTGACGGAGTCCGTGTACGTCATGTCCGGACGGTCCCACTCGGCCGACTTCTTCCTGATCGAGGTCACGAGGGCGCCGTCGCGGTAGATCCGGTAGGTCAGCTCCGCGTCGTCCCGGTCCCAGGCGGCACGCCAGGTGAGCGTGACCTTGCCGGCTCCTTGGCTCTTGGCCGCGAGCCGGGGAGCGGCTTCCGGGGCGCTGCCGCGGCCACCGGTCCCGAAGCGCGTCAGACCCTGCTGGGGCTTGCCGTTGACCTTGGTGAACTCGCCGCCCGCCCAGAGGATGCCGCCCGCCATCACGAGTGCCCGGGGGCCGACCTTCTCGCCGATCCCCTCGTTGGTGTTGGGGAACCAGTGCAGGATGCGGCTGTCACGCACCGACTGGGCCAGGAGGTGCCGGCGGGGTCCGTCGGGGAAGCCCCCCGGTGTGACGGCGCAGTAGTGGGCGTGGGATCCGCTGTAGAGGATTCCGTCGTACACGATGACGGACTGCGTGGCGCCCTGGCAGACGTCCTTCCAGATCATCTTGCCGTCGGACAGGCGGCCGGCGATGCGCCCGTCGAAGACGCCGGTCCCGCTTCCCTCGGCGCCGAGATAGAAGCCGGTGGCGTCGCGTGCCAGTGACTTCACCACCGACCGGGACGGCAGCCAGTCCGGGAACGAGGTCACGGTCGAACCGGTCTTCGGGTCCAGGGCGATCAGTGCCTGCTCCGGCTCGCCGTTGACGTGGTGGAAGTCGCCGCCGACGATGACCTTTCCGTACTCGGGCGCGGCCACGACGGCCCGGACCGGCAGGTCGATGTCCGCCTTGAAGGGCAGCAGTGCGCCGCTGCGGGTGAACGAGGCGATCCTGCTCCTGGTCCGGCCGTCCACGGCCTTGAAGTCGCCGCCCAGGTACACCTCGCTGTCGGTGGTGTCGATGGCCCGGACGGTGCCCCCCATGGCAGGGCGGAAGTCCTTGCGCAGCGCGCAGCCGTCCGTGTCGAGCGCGACGGCATCGGCCGCCTTGCCGCCGTCGACCCGGTCGAACGATCCCCCGACGTACAGCACCTTGCCGTCACGCGACGCCTTCAGTGCCCGTACCCCCTCGTCGCTCCCGGTGAAGGAGTGGGCGCAGGGCAGCAACCGGCCGGTGGCGGCGTCGAACGCGGCGAAGTTCTTCCGGGCGACCTCCCTCTCGCCGGGCTCGGCGCCCGGCGGGCGCACGCTGTCGAAGGCGCCGCCGACGTACACGACCCCGCGTGCGTACTCGACGGACCAGACGACGCCGTCCGTCTGCCATGTCGCCAACGGATCGGCGGTCACGGTCTTCGCGTCGCGTGCCTCGGAGCCGAAAGCCGACGTGAAGGAAGCGGCCCCGAGGAGGACGACGGCAGAGGCCGTGGTGACGGCTCTCGACATGTTTTTTCTCAGGCGCATGGAACATCCCGGGTTGAGGGGTGCGGATGGTGAGACGGGAAGAGCGGGAAGAAGAGCGGGAAGAGGTGGAGCGGTCCTGGTTCCGGGACCGCCTCATGGGGCACGTCTGCGCAGCACGCCGACGAGTTCGAGGACTCCCAGCGGCGCGCGAAAACGCCACACGCTTGCTCCGAGGAGGCACGCCGCCAGGACGATCCCGACGGTGAGCCCCAGCGGGGTGTCGCCGGCCAGCAGCCTGGCGGGAAGGGCCAGAGAGGCCGTGAGACACAGACCGGCGCCGGTCGCGGCGAGGTATCCGCGGTCGATGGTCGTGAACCCCGGATTGCGCCGCACCAGGGCGGCTGCCACGAGGTTCTCCACGACGATGGCCGCGCCCCAGGACAGGGCGGCTCCCAGGACGCCCAGCGGGGGCACGGCGAGGACGCCGACGATCACCTGCACCGCGAACGCGGCGCCCGTCACCGCGAGATGCCATGAGCTCTTGCCGGCCATGAGCAGCACCGTCTGCGCGTTGCCGACGCCGATGTTGATCGCCGATGCGACGCAGAGCACGACCAGGGCTCCCGCCCCTCTGACGAAGTCCGGTCCGAAGAGGGAGAGGACCGTGCCGGGGAAGCTCGCGAGCACCACGTACATCGGCCAGGAGAACAGCGCGATCCACCGGGTCGAGATGCGGTGCAGATCGCGCGCCTGCCGGACCTCGCCCAGGGCGAGCAGGCGGCTGATCCGGGGTGACACGGCCCTGCGGATGGCGAGCTGGAGCAGCAGGCCCGCGACGATGACACGGGTGATGGCCGCGTAGATGCCCGCTTCCTCGGTCGTGGCCAGCGCCGACAGCAGGATGACGCCCACCCAGACCGCGCTGATGTCGAAGACGGAGGAGACGGCGCGCGGCGCGGCGAACGCCCAGAAGTGCCGGGCGACGACGGCTACCTCGTCCTCCGGCGGGCATCTGTGGCGCGCGCGGCACCGGCGCAGCGCGCGCCAGGCGGCGAAGAGACCGGCCAGCGAGGGGAGCAGCCAGGCCGCGGCCAGGCTCAGCACGCTCGGCGTGGCGAACAGGACCGTGACCGCCAGCAGCACGCGCAGTACCGGCTTGCCGATCTGCTCGACCTCGATGAACGGGCGCACGGTGCCGTAGCCCTGGCTCGCGGCGAGCAGGATGAAGCTGATGGTCGCCACGGGGAGGAACACCGCGTACAGCCGGACCAGGGTGACCGCGTCGTGCGGTGCCAGGCTCGGCAGCAGTGAGGTGTCCACCGAAGGGGACAGCAACAGCAGCGCGGCGGCCGCTGTGCTCGTCACGGCACCCGGGACCAGGGCGGTGCGCAGGAGCCCTCTCGCCTGCCGGCCGCCACCGGTGGCCACGTCGCGGGAGACGAAGCGGACCAGCCCTGTGTCGGCGCCGAGCTTGCAGACGTTGCTGAGGATGGTGAAGACGGCGACCCCGGTGAACACCGCTCCCGCCCCGTGCGCTCCCAGGGCGCGGGTGACCAGGGCGACGAAGGCGTACGCGAAGACGGCGCCGGCCAGCGCGCCCAGGAAGCCCCACCACCCGCCTCGCGCGGTTGCCGCGACGTCCGCCGTGACGTCGCCGCGCGCCGCGTGCCCGCCCGTGAGGGGCAGGGCCGTTCCGGAGGCGCTCATCGGGACGTGGTGAGTGTGTCGTCCTGGGCGGGGGAGCCGTGCTGCGGCTGGGACGGCTTCTCGTCCTGTGTCGCTCCGTCGGCGTGCTGGGCGGGGGCGGGCACTTCGGTGCCCGGGGCGGGCACGGCCGGCCTCTTGGCCGGGGCCAGCTCGTGCAGCAGGCGGAACCGGTCGCCGCGCTCCGTACCGGTGTCGAGCACCGCGCCGACGATGCGCCCGCCGGAGCAGTCGATGAGCTCGCGAACCCGCCGGAGGTCGTCGCGCCTGGTGTGGTCTCCGCCGATCACGAGAACGCCGTCCACGCGCTGGGCGACCGCGAGACCGTCGGTGTGCTCCAGCAGCGGGCGGGTGACCACGAGCGCCGACAGTCCGGCGTCCACGCACGTCAGCGCGCGGGCCGCCGTGGCGGGCTCCTGGCCGTCGCCGGGCGCGGTACCGCGCCTGTCGGGGCGGACCGTGAACCGCCCGGCGGCGCCCGCGTCGACGACGACCCGGTCGCCGGAAGCGTCGGCGGCGTCCGTCACCAGCGGCAGCCGTGCCGAGACGCCGGGTGTCCCCGCGGTCGCGTCGACCAGGACCACGTCGTCACCGAACTCGGCGAAGGCGGCGGCGAGATTGACCGCGGCGGCCTCGGCGTTCGGGTCCTGCTTCGGCGCCACGACGAGGAGGGTGGTGCCCGCCGGGTGGCCCTCGCCGTGCCTGAGGCGGAAGGCCAGTGTCCGGTAGGCCTCCGCACGGCTGCCGTCGGCCCGGCCGACGTGCAGCGGCTCGTCCGGTGTGCCGGGGCCGGGGAGGATGCCCAGCACCGGGGCGCCCAGCGCGGCTTGGACCTCGCCGACCGAGCGCACCCGCGGTTCGAGGGCGGACCGCAGCCAGGCGAGCACGATGCCCGCGAGCAGACCGCTCAGCAGGCCGAGGCCGATGAGCCAGGCGGGGCCGGGTCCCGAGGGCCGCTTCGGCGGCTCGGCCCTGCGCACGATCTCGCCCGCGCTGGTGTCGTAGGACCTGATGTCCGAGTACCGCTTCTGCAGTGCGTTCAACTGGTCGCGCCGGCTCGCCGCCGCGGCGGTGTCGTCCTTCGCGGTGCTCTGCTTCCTGAGCTCGGTGATCTGCTGCTGCAGCCCGCTCGTCATCCGCTGCGCGGCGGCCTCGGTCCTGGCCTTGCGATCGGCGAGATACGCCTCGGCGAACGCGTTGGTCACCTGGGCCACCTGCTGCGGGATGCCCCCCGTGTACTCGAACCTGAGGACCTGGGTGCGCGGCGGGTTCGTGACGCGCAGGTCCTTCAGCAGCGTCGCGGCACGGGAGGGTTCGCCCAGCGTCGTCGCCGCACGGGCAGCGACGGTGGCGCTGGCGGCGATCTGCCGCTCCGTGCCCATGCTCACCTGGCTGTCGACGGACACGCCGAACGTGCTGAACGGGTCGGTCGTCGAGCGGACGAGTACCTCGCTGGTGGAGGTGTACGTGCCCGCACGCATCACCGTCAGCAGCAGTCCGCCCAGCAGCCCCAGCACGATGCCCGCCGCGATGGTCGTGCGGTACCTCAGCAGCTGGCGCAGTTGGTCGCGGAGCCCGTCCGGTTCGCCGTACCGGTCATCGAAGCTGGTGGGGCTGGTCACGATTGCCTCCTGTTCCGGGGATTGGTACGTGGCCCGCGGTCTCGTACGGCGGTGCCGGCGAGAGGGACCGGGCCGACCGGGCGGCGCGGCCGGTGATGAGGAGTGGAATGGTCAGCAGGAGCAGGAGCGGTCCCGCGACGGCCATCAGGCCACCGCGCAGGACGACGATCTGGTAGAAGGCGAACCCCGGGACCAGAAGTGCCGCCAGCGTGGCCCGCTTTCCGGCCAGCCTTTCCCGGATGTGGTCCATACGGGCGCCGACCGCACCCAGCAGGCAGAAGACGGCGATCACGGAGGGAATCCCCGCCCACAGGTATGCCTCGATCCACAGCGGCGCCGAAAGGTTCTTGAAGTCGTAGCCCGCGTACTCGGCGAGCCGGGCGCCGGTGTCCACCGGTTTGTCGGGCCACATGGTGCGCGGGACCATGAACAGAACGGGGCCGAGCGCGGACGAGGGGGAGAAGCCGGTGTCCCGTGCGTAGTCGATGCCGGTCTGCATCTGCTGAAAGGCGTCGTAGTCCATGCCGCCGGTGAACTGTTCCGCCAGGGCGACCACATGGACGGGTTCACGTTGGTCGTAACGGAAGTAGTTGCCGTACGGGAAGACGAGCAGCACGACGGCCGTGACCGCCGCTGCGGCGAGACGGCAGGCCTGCGGGCGGCTGAACCGACTCGACGCGAAGAGCAGCGTCAGCAGCACGGTTCCGGACCAGAAACGCGGCTTGCTGATCGGGTTGTTGACGACCAGGTTGATCGCGACGACGAGCGGGAGCAGGATCCAGCGAAAGCGGCGCAGCACCTGATCGCGGGCCGGCCGGCGGGGCAGGTGCACCAGGGCCACCATGGCCCAGAAGGCGGCGACGGCCACGGCCCAGATGAGCAGCGTCCGCCCGGTGCCCGTGGCCGAGCCCGTTTCGGGGTCGATCGCGGCGCCGCTCTCCCGCACCGCCTGCCTGCTGGTGAAGAAGGCGTCCCAGCCTCCCTGCCGGGGGATCAGCAGGACCGCGAGGACGACCGCCAGGCCGCTGAGGAGCAGCACGGGTACGGGGACCAGTGAGCGGGACAGCAGCGGTTCGAGCAGTACCGACCGGCGACGGACGCGGTTCGCCGCGAGTGCGGCCCCCGCGCTGTAGGCGAGCAGACCCAGTTCGGTCAGGGCGACCGTGGCGAAGGCGGTGGCCTGCCCGGTGCGGTAGCCGAGCGGGTAGGTGTCGGTGGCCAGCATGGCCAGTGGCGCCAGTCCCAGCCACACATAGGCGAACAGCCAGAAGCCGAGGGCGACGAGCCGCACCGAGGCGCTGGTGAGCACCCGGGTGAGCGCCCCGCCGGTGTGTGCCACGACGACACATTGCAGGGCGAGTGCCGCGCCGAAACGGACGCCCGGGCTCAGTAGAACGAGGCCGGGCAGCAGACCGATGAGTACGACGGCGTAGCCGCAGGCGGCAGCCACGCGCCGTTCTTGACCGCTCCGCACCGGCACCCCTCATTGGGTCGAGCAAATAGTGACAAATAATCGCTAATGAGTTATAGCTCACATATCAGATTTCCAGGCGCCGTCATGGGGCGTTTCGCCGAAAGATGGCGCGGGCTTTGTCTCCGGAGCGGGCCGGCCCTACGGCCGGTCAGCCGTCGGGGCGGCCCGCGCGCACGGGCCGGTCAGGCTCCAAAACGGCCGCGACGCACGGCGCCCGCCAGAATCTCCTCGAACCGCGAGGCGCACCCCTCCAGGGCGAACTCCCGTTCGGCCAGCGCCCGGCTCTCCTTGCCCAGCGACTCCGCGCGCTCGGCGTCGTCCAGGATCTCGCGGACCCACCTGGCCGCGTCGTCCAGTGAGGACTCCCGCGGGGGGAGGACCACCGAGCCGGCCTGGCGGATCAGTTCGGCCGCCGGATTGTCCGCCGGCATCAGACCCAGCACCGGCCGTCCCGCGCACAGATAGGACAGCGTCTTCGACGGCACCGAGAACTCTCCGGCGTCGTCCGCCAGCAGCACGACCAGCACATCGCCCGTACCCAGCACCTCGGGCAGCCGCTCGTAGGGCTGGAAGGGCAGCAGGGTGAGAGCGACGTTCCGCGCGGCGGCGGCCTTCTGGACGACCGGGACGGCGGGACCTTCGTTGATGACGACGAGACGAACCTGTTCACCCAGCTCGCGCAGCCGCTCGGCCAGCCGCACAAGCAGGACGGGGTTGTGCTTGAGGCCGAGGGTGCCCGAGTACAGCAGGGTCCTGACTTCGGCAAGGCCGTGTTCCGCCGCCCACGCGTTGCGACGGGCGGCGGGGACGATCTCGTCCAGCGGCGCCCAGTTGGGAATGACGGTGACCTTGCCGGCGGTGCCCCACTCCTGATGGACCCGCACGAAGGAGTCGGCGATCACCACGATCGCCGCCGCGCGTCGTGCCGCCCACTTCTCGCCCTGCTCGAAGATCCGGGCGGCGACGCCCATCAGCCTGGAGATCCCGGCCGCGGCGAAGCGCTTGAGGGCGATGGCGGTGACGTCCTGGTGCCACAGCACCCACGGGACGCCCGACGCTCCGAGAACCACCGCGGCCATGACGAGCATCGGGACCGGCAGGTTCCCGAGCAAGGCCACGTCCGGTCTCTCGCGCCGGACCTGACGGGCCAACTCGCGTCCCAGCCGCGCCTCCTGGAAGAGGCGGCGGACATAGGCGTCCTTCTTCAGCGCGCGGCCCTCGCCGATCGTGACGAAGCGGAGACCGCGGGCCGCGCCGTGCGCGAGGTCGCCCTTCCCGGAGACGTACGCCGCGCAGGTGGAGTGCACGACCTCGTGACCGCGGCGCGCCAGCTCGCGGCTGAGCTGGGCCTGGAACGGGTGGCCGCTGTAGTCGTGGACGAAGATCCTCATCGGACGGTCTCCGGCCGGCCCCGGTCAGCCACGGGCGCGCTTGACCTGGTCGTAGACCCAGGCGTAGGTCTTCTCCAGGCCGTCGGCGAGCGCGATCGACGGCTCCCAGCCGTAGAGCTCCTGGATCAGACCGTTGTCGGAGTTGCGGCCGCGCACGCCCTGCGGCGCGTCCGTCTGGTACTTGCGCTCGCAGCGGATGCCCGCGATGTCCTCGACGAGGCCGACCAACTGGTTGATCGTGACCAGCTCGGAGGAACCGAGGTTCACGGGGGCGCTGCTGTCACCGTTCATGATCATCCGGGTGCCGTGCAGGCAGTCGTCGATGTACATGAAGGAACGGGTCTGCTGCCCGTCGCCCCAGATGTCGATCCGGTGGTCACCGGAGAGGGCGGCCTCGGCGATCTTGCGGCACACGGCCGCCGGGGCCTTCTCGCGGCCTCCGCTCCAAGTGCCCTGAGGGCCGTACACGTTGTGATAGCGCGCGACGCGGCAGGCGAATCCGTAGTCCTCCTCGAAGTGGCGGCACATGCGCTCGGAGAACAGCTTCTCCCAGCCGTAGCCGTCCTCGGGCTGGGCCGGATACGCGTCCGCCTCCTTCAGCGGGGTGACGTTCGTGGCGCTCTGCTTGGCGGCGGCGTACACACACGCGGAGGAGGAGTAGAAGTAGCGCTCCACGCCGGCCTCGTGCGCGGCCTTGAGCATGTGGGTGCTGGTCAGCACCGACAGCATGCAGGCGGCCCTGTTGTTCTCGATGAAGCCCATGCCGCCCATGTCGGCGGCCAGCATGTAGACCTGCCCGGCGTCCCGGACGGCCGCGCGGGCGTGGTCGAGGAGCGACAGATCGGCCACGACGTTCTCGGCGGCGGGGTGCACCTGGTGCCATTCGTGCCGCGGCTTGATGTCGACACAGCGGACCGTCCGCCCCTCGGCCAGAAGGCCGGCGACGAGGTGCCCTCCGATGAATCCCCCGCCTCCGGCGACGACTACGTCCACGCACCTGCTCATGGCTGCTCCTCCAGACACCTGGGATCTGATGTGCACCGAGCCGCTCTTCGACTGCTCAAGGCGGCGGCCCGGCCTCGGCGGTCACAGGGACCCGCCCGGTAAGTTACGCACTGTTTGTCCGCATTCGCGCGATACGCCGCGCCCTGTCCTGCCTCAAGCCAGCTGATGCATCCGTCTGGAGTCCTGCCGTCGACCGGAGTCCCGCCGTCAACGGGCTCCGGGCATCAGCACACCTCGAACCACAGCGACGAGGGGAAGACGACACCCGGTGCGAGACGCGGGAAGACCTCGAGTGCCATGCAGGGCCTGCGCCTCGATGTAGCCGCATCCGGGGCCGAGCCGTCCCGACTCCTCGAAGACCGCATTTCCTCGGTATTCGTCGACAAAAGGCGTGCACACCGGGAGACGGGAAGAGGCGCGCCACAATTACCGCTTGAGCAGCCGCTTCACCCGCCGCCGAACATGCAATGCCTTCCGGCTGTTTCTCATGCCGGTCAAATTATCCCGAGGCGGCGATCGACCAGTTCGGACACACCGGAGCCCGGCCGGGTGGTTCACGAGTATTCAGGATCGCGATAGATCTCTTCGAGCCGGGCGGCCACCGTATGAATGGAGAAGACCTCTGCGACGGCACGGTGGCCCGCCTCCACCAGGGCGGCGCGCCGCCCCTCGTCGGTCAGCACCTCGCACACCGCGTCGGCCAGGGCACGCGGACTGCCGTCGGTGACGATCGCCGCGCCCCGGCGTGCCAGCTCGTCGGCGATCCTGCAACCGTCGGTGCACACCACCGGGGTGCCTGCCGACAGCGCCTCGAGCAAGGCCATGGGGAACGCCTCGCTCACACTCGGCAGTACGTAGACGGCCGCCCGCGCCTGGACGCGTAGTGCTTCGGCGTGCGTCAGCGCCCCGCCGTAGCGTACGAACTCCCCCAGGCGCCCGCCGGCGATGAGCCGGAGCACCGACCTCAGCGATCCCCCGTCCGCTCCGAACAGGGTGAACCGCGCGTCCGGCACCTTGTGGTGCACCAGTTCGGCCATCCGGACGAACGCCTCCGGGCGCTTGTGCGGGTGCAGCCGGGCGAGGAAGAGCACCTGACGGCCGTGCCGCCGGTGCCGTGGCACCGTCCCGCCGCGGTCCGGCCGTACCCCGTTGGGCAGCCTGAGCAGCGGCGGCCCCGCGGGGCCGATGACCTCGGCCACGGCCCGGTGCTCCCGTTCGGTGAGGACCAGGCAGCCCCGTGCCCGCCGCAACAGGGGGACGTAGAGGCGGTCGAAGAGCCGGGCGACGGCCCCGCGGCGGGACTCGACCATGCCGTGCGTCTGCGCGAAGAACCTCTTGCGGCGCAGCACGGCCACGGCGAGCGCCGTCAGGGACACCAGGTCGCGTCCCGCGTGGATGTGCACCACATCGGCTCCGCCCATGCAGCGCCACAGGTCCCTGACCAGGAGCGGGTGCATGAGTCCGGTGACACCCCCCGGGAGCAGCGCGCGCGCCGGGCGCGTCCGCAGCGGTACCGAGCCGACGCGTTCCGGCGCCCGGGACCTGCCGCGCCACAGGGACACCAAAGTGACCTCGTGGCCGCGCGCGGCGCACTCCTCCAGTTGCCCTGTCGCCACGCTCGTCGGCCCGCCGTACGCTCCGTCGTCGCTGACGAGCGTCACCACATGGACGATCCTCACGCCGCGCCTCCGGTCGTGACGACCGCGCCGGGGGCGACGTCGTGGTGGGCGACCGACGCGGCACCCACCACCGCGCCCCGGCCCACGGTGACGCCCCTCAGCACCACGGCCCGCGCGGCGATCCAGGCACCGGGCTCCAGGCGAATGGGCGCGTTGTCGAACTCGAATGTCCTGCTGCGACGTTGGTGGCTCCCGGTGCACAACAACGCGCCCTGGGAGACGCAGACATCGCTGCCGATCGTGATGGGCTCGAGGTTCAGCAGCCAGGCACCCTCGCCGATCCACACGTCGTCGCCGACCGCCAGCCGCCAGGGCCAGTGCACCCGCACCCCGTGACGGATCAGCACCCGCTGTCCGACCCGGGCTCCGAAGGCCCGCAGCAGAGCCGGCCGCCATCTGGCCGGGAACCACCATTTGACGAAGGCGAGATGGAGAACGGCGAACCATACGGCCTGGACGAGCAATGGGCGGCCCTTGTCGTAACCCGCTCCGGTGAATCCCCTCAGGGAACGCTCCATGACCGCCATCAGGACAGCTCCCGGAACCATTTGACGAGAAAGGCGGGTACGAGGACCACGTGAGCCGCGAGCAGCGAAAGGTAGAGCGCGAGGAACAGCCTCCGGTCTCCCAGGAACAGGAAGATCAGGCAGAGCAGGCCGTAGTCCACGGGCAGCAGCGCCATGCCGCGTACGGCGGAGGCCGGCCGCGTCGGACGGGCGTGCTCACCTGCCCCTCGGGCTCTGAGCTGTTGCGTCAGCATTCCGCCGAAGAACAGCAGGACCGCGGCGGACTGGAAGGCGATCGGGGCCAGCAGCAGGGCCGGCCGCGGCCGGTCGGAGAACCGGTAGAGCGAGACCAGCACCGCGGCGTGGATGCCCAGCAGCTTCGCGCAGTCCACCACGTGGTCCATCCACTCCCCGGACCGGCTGGCCGACCGTTTCAGCCGTGCCAGTTGGCCGTCCGCGGAGTCGAGCGCGAATCCGGCGAGCAGCGCGACGGCGACCCAGCACCCGAGCGCGGGCGTCGGACGGTGAAGCGCCACGGCGGCGACGGCCGCCAGGGTGACCACTCCGCTGGCGGCGGTCACGTGGTTGGGTGAGAGCCCCATACGGTGTGCCGTCGCCGCGAGCAGTCTGCCGGCCGGCCGATTGACGAACCGTGTGTAGGCGGGAACGCCCGAGGCGGGCTTCTGCACCTTCGCCAGCTGCCTCACGACAGTGGAGAAGTCCACTGTCCGAACCTCGTCCATGAACGGGCGGAATGATTGCCCCCGGCCGGGGTTCTCAGTGACGTCCATGCGCGAGGACTCCGAAATTCGACAGGCGAAGGCAATTCGCCATGGTGGAGGTCATTGGGCGAAAGTAAGCACCTTGTCCTGCCCCACCGAATTCGACAGGCAGGCTTGTCGTGAATTCCACCCGATCGGCCACGAAATCCACGGCTGACCAGCAGATTTCGTGAGCGATCGGCACAGCCGCGCCGGCACGGCGCGCGGGCTCCCGTTCGGCCGTCGGCGGCGGCCTCAGTAGGCGCCACGTCCGTCCAGGACGGCGCGGAGGGTGCGGGCCATGACCGTCATGTCCAGGGTCCAGGACCAGTTGTCCACGTACCGCAGGTCGAGGGAGACGGTCTCGTGCCAGGTCAGATCGGACCGTCCGCTCACCTGCCAGAGCCCCGTGAGACCCGGTTTGACGCTCAGCCGGCGCATCTCCACCTGGTCGTAACGGGCGACCTCTTCGGGCAGCGGCGGACGGGGGCCCACAAGAGACATGTGGCCGAGCAGGACATTGACCAGTTGGGGAAGTTCGTCCAGCGAGTAACGCCGGAGGAAACGGCCGACCGCGGTGACCCGTGGATCCCGGCGCAGCTTGAACATGTGGCCGTCGTTCTCGTTCGCCGCCGCCAGGTCGCTCTTCATCCGGTCCGCGTCCACCACCATGGTCCGGAACTTCCACAGCGGAAAGGGCCTGTTGTGCCGGCCGATGCGCGTCTGGCGGTAGATGACCGGCCCCGGCGAGCCCATGCGCACCGCGATCGCCAGCAGTGCGAACAGCGGCGCCAGCACGACGAGAAGGACCAGCGCGCCGAGCCGGTCCATGGCGTCCTTCAGAAACGTCGGCAGCCCGCGTCGCACCGGCGGTGCGATGTGCAGCAGGGTGAGGCCGGCCGCCGAGGTGAGCCGGATCCTGCGCCGGGCCACCTCGATGACGCCCGGCAGGACCATCAGCGGACAGCCCCGGTCGTGCAGGGTCCACGACAGACGCCGAAGCCGGCTCCCGGACATGTGCCTGCCGGTCGCCACGAAGAACAGGTCGACACCGAGCGCCCCGGCGGCCTCGCGCACCGCCGAGGCGTCCTCCTCGAGTCCGGCCGGCTCGTCGGCGCGCAGGCGGCCGCACACCCGTACGCCGGACAGCACGTCGCCGTCGCCCACCACACACGCTCCGACGACCACATAGCCGTGGTCGGTCCGCTCGGCGAGCTGTCCGACCACGGCGTCCACCGCCCCGGCCTCACCGATGACGAAGACGCGCCGAAGCGCCCGCGCGTCGCGGCGCGCGGCCAGCACACTGCGGTGCACCGCCTTGCGGCCGGCCAGAGTGGCGATCAGCGACGGGCACAGCGCGGCGAGCGGGACGGCGGGTGCGCCACCGAGGCCGGACACGGTGCGCAGCACGGCCAGCGAGCCGAGCAGCACCGACCAGTCACGTACGAGCGGTCCGACCGGTGCGGCCTCGTCCCACCCCCACGGGGCGTACCGCCCGCCGGCGAAGCCCATGAGCAGCCAGACGGTGCTGATCACCACCGCCTGGCGCACGGGGTGGGGCTCTCCGATCACCGAGAACGTCACCGCCGCCGGCAGCATCGCGCCGGCGGCGTCCGCACAGACCGCGACCGCCGTATGGCGCCTGAATCTCCGGCCTGTGCGCGAGGACGCCCGGTGCGCCGTGAGAGATGCCGCCTGCCATGACGCCGCACTGGTGGACTCCCGCATGTTCTCCCCTGAGACCCCGTACGAAACGCAGGGCGCGCCCGCAATGGCGCCGATGAGAAGCCGGCGCACGCGCCTCATGCGATGGTGATATCAACCATTACACAGCTATGTCCTACTTTCGGGATTTACCACCACGTAAAGCCGCCGGGCACGGACGAAGGAGTGACGGGGCGAGTGGGCGATGCCGCCGCGCGGGCGGAGGCACCACTCGGGCGCCGGGTCCTGGTGTGGCGAAGCCCTGCAAACCGCCGATGTGAGCTGGCATATGACGCTCCATCAGACAGTTCCGGCAGGCAATCCCTGACCAGGGAAAGGCGGCGTCAGAACGGCGCCCTTCACCTTCCCGGCCTCATTTGAAGCCCGAATGGCGTAGGAAAAGGAGTCGTAAAACGCGATTGCGGGCCAGTCATGCAAATGTCTTCACGCCCGACGGCGGGTGGGTGTTCCCAGCTCGAACGCCTGATGGAAAGGGCGCGAGTGTCCGCGAGGGTGAGATCCGGTACCCGAGGTCTGGTACCCAAGAAACAAGGAGGACTGCTCGTTATGCGAGTAGCTACCCGAGAGAAGACCCAGTCGCGACTGAAGGCGTGGGGGGCCCGGCTCGCCGGGGCCGGCGTGGCCGCGGCCATGGCGGTCGGCGTCGCCGCCAGCCCGGCGCTGGCCGCGGCGGTGACCCCGGTTCTTCTGCCGAACCAGAACCCGCCCCAGGAGTGCCCCGACACCGCGATCAACCCGGTCGCGCTCAGGGTGTTCCCCAGCGCCACCAACCCGCAGCAATTCCTCGTTCCCATCCCCAACGACGGAAACGGCTCAATCACCGTCACGTTCAGCCAGGTCATGGGTGCAGACCCCAACACCCAGGTCGCCTTCACGACCTCCGGTGGCGTCGCGGTCAGCCAGGTCACCGTCAAGGGCGGGGACAACGCCAACCGCTACTTCTACAACGCCCAGACGGGCTTCCCCAACGGCCTCGCGATGGACTCGGGACTCATCTCCCCGCTCAACAATGGCGGCCAGCTCCCCACCATCAGCCACGTCGACTTCTGCTTCGTCGAGAGCCCGTACAACGGCGGTGCCTGACAGCACCGGGGGCCGGACCCGCTGGACCGGCCCCACCAGCGGCGGCGTGAACAGGTTCACGGGCCCGCCGTCGCACAAGGGCCGGAGGTCCGGGGCATCCCGGGCCTCCGGCCCTTGTGCATGGCATCCGTGGGTACCGCGTCAAGGGGCCCGTGTCGTAGTCACGCACGGACGGGCGGCAGTTGAGTACGCCTACTCATGCCGGCCCGCACCGGCTTGAGGACGATGGGCAGTGCCGGCGTACGGACGACGGCACGGGGACCCGGGAGGCGCGGCATGGGGAGACTGCTGGGTGCGGTGGTGGCCGGCGGGGCGGCGGCCGCGGCACTGGTACTCGCGTACGTGGCGGGCGCATCGCCCGCGGTGGTGTTCGCCGTCGGGGCGGGCGTGTTGAGCCTGCTGTGGCTGTTGCTCCTGCTGACCCTGCCCTGGAACCTGTACTTCCGCGCGCATGCGGTGCTCGCCGAGATCGCGGTGAGCCGTGAGAAGGGCCTGGAAGTGTCCCCGGCGCGGGACGCCGAGGCCGCACGCATCGCCCGCGCGATGCTGCGGACGGCAGTCGCGGGACACGTCCTGACGGCGGCGGTCGTCTTCGCGGTCACCTGGGCGACCGGCGAGTTCACGGGCTACTGGTTCGCCGCGTTCTTCCTGCTGAGCACCTTCTTCCGCCCGGCCGGCGCCTACTTCGCCCAGCTCCGGCGGCGGCTGGGCACCCTCCTCAAGGACGTCACGTATCCGCGGGACGACGTCGTCGAGTTGCAGGCCCGGCTGAAGCGTGCCGAGGCCGGGACGCGGATCCTGGAGGAGAAGGCGGAGGAACAGTACCGGGCCCTGGCCGAACTGCGCCGCACCGTGGACGCGCTGGCCATGAGCACGTACGAGCGGACGGAGAACACGGACCGCAAGGTCGCCGCCCTGGGCAGGGAGTTCGAGTCCACGGTGCACCGCCTCACGGACGACCAGGAGATCATCGCGGGCGTGAAGGCGTTCCTCCGCCTGCTCCGCTCCCCCGACCCGGCCGACGGCGCTCCGGCTCCCGGCTGACCGGCACCCGGCCACTCGGGTTCGTTCCGCACCGACCGGTACGGGTCAGCACTGCCCTGCCCCTGTCTCCCCTCCCCCTGCGGCCCCATCACAACCTGCCGAACACCACTCCGCGCCAGGTCCACCCCGCGCCGAGAACCGCTTCCTGGAGAGGAACCTTCACCTCACGCGAGTCGAAGCGGAACGCCTCGACCCTGCGCCGACGGCCGTCGGGGCCCCGCTCGTACGTCCATTCCCGGTACACCATGTTCACCGGCCCACGGCCGTGCTCGCGTCCCACGGTCAGTCCGGGCGGATTCCCGACCCGCACGACCTTCCGCCACTCGTCGACAGCCCGCGCCTCACGCCTGGACGCGTCCAGGCGTATACGAGTCTTGATGCTCTGTTCCCTCCGTCTGGTGGAGTAGGACGAGCCCGCACCAGGCTCCGGCATCCGCCAGTCCACCACCAGATCCGCCTTCTCCGCGGGCCGCGCGTTGCGCACGAGGTACGGATTCCCCGCACCGTTGAGCGCGAGCAGCGCGGCACGGACCTCCGGGGAGGCAAGCGGGGGGACACCGCTGTCGGGGTACTTCGTGCCGGTCAGCCTGTCAAAGAATCCCACCGGCCCCATTCTGCCGCTACGGCCCTCGCGTACTGCCCCGGATCAGATGACACCCTGGGCCAGCATCGCGTCGGCGACCCGCTCGAAACCAGCGATGTTCGCGCCGGTCACGTAGTCGCCAGGGGCGCCGTAGCGCTCGGCGGTCTCGTGGCAGGTGCTGTGGATCTCGCTCATGATGCGCGCCAGTTCCTCCTCCACCCGGGCGGCCGACCACGCCGTACGGGCGGCGTTCTGCGCCATCTCGAGCGCACTGACGGCGACACCGCCCGCGTTCGCCGCCTTGCCCGGCCCGAAGGCGACGCCGGCGCGCTGGAACAGATGCACGGCCTCCGGTGTCGTCGGCATGTTGGCGCCCTCGGACACCGCCTTCACCCCGTTGCGGACGAGGGCGGCCGCGTCCCGCTCGTCGAGTTCGTTCTGCGTGGCCGACGGCAGCGCGACATCGGCCGGCACCTCCCAGACCCGGCCGCCGGGCACGAACCGCGCGGAGGCGCCCCGGCGCTCGGCGTACGTGCTGACCCGCCCCCGCTCGACCTCCTTGACCTGCTTCAGCAGCTCCAGGTCGATGCCCTTGTCGTCCACCACGTACCCGCCGGAATCCGAGCAGGTCAGCGGGTTGGCGCCGAGGGTGAGGAGCTTCTCGATCGTGTGGACGGCGACATTCCCCGACCCGGAGACGACGACCGTCTGCCCCTCCAGGTCCTCACCGCGCTCGCGCAGCATCGCCTCCGCGAACAGCACGTTCCCGTACCCCGTGGCCTCCGGCCGGATCGCCGACCCGCCCCATCCGAGCCCCTTGCCGGTGAGCACGCCGGCCTCCCACCGATTGGTGATCCGCCGGTACTGCCCGAACAGGTAGCCGATCTCGCGGCCCCCGACCCCGATGTCCCCGGCCGGGACGTCGGTGTGCTCGCCGATGTGCCGCTGCAACTCCGTCATGAACGACTGGCAGAACCGCATGACCTCGGCATCGCTGCGCCCGTGCGGGTCGAAGTCGCTCCCGCCCTTGCCGCCGCCGATGCCGAGCCCGGTCAGAGCGTTCTTGAAGGTCTGCTCGAAGCCGAGGAACTTGATGATCCCGAGGTTCACGGACGGGTGGAAGCGCAGGCCGCCCTTGTACGGGCCCAGCGCACTGTTGAACTCCACCCGGAGCCCCCGGTTGACGTGCACCCTTCCCTGGTCGTCCTGCCAGGGCACCCGGAAGATGATCTGCCGCTCCGGCTCGCACAGCCGCTCGACGAGCCCCGGCTCCGCGTACTCCGGCCGCGCCGTGAGCACGGGCGCGAGCGTGTCCAGCACCTCGTGGACGGCCTGGTGGAACTCGGGCTGGGCGGGGTTGCGACGCTCGATCTCCGTACGGAGCACGTCGAGCCGGCTCTGGGCGTCGGGACGGGTGATCGTCACGGGGTCCCCTTCTGGGACGGCTGTCACCGGCGCGAGACCGGTGATGGGCTGATGAACGCTCGGCGCTGTTGCCGCGCGCGGGACGTTCCAGTGTTACCCCTGTGTAAACACCGAGGCCAGCAGGGCCGCGCCGACCTCTCACGATCTGAGACACGAAGCCGTTCCAGCCGGTCCGCCCGCTGCCGGAACAGCGGCGAGCGACTTGTCGCGCTGAGCGATGGGGGAACCGCTCCCACCTTCAGCGGGTCTGGACCGGAGGCCAGGTACCGGACGCACACATCTCCATGTACTGGGGCACGGGAAGGTGGGTCGGGGGGAGGTGAGGGCTCGCTCCGGAGTGCGGGACGACGATGGCGGCGCTGAACGGGGCCTTCGTCGGGTCGCCCGTCTCCATGTGCTCTCTGAAGTCGAAGCGGAAGGTCCAGCCGTAGGCGAAGTCGATTCCCGAGTCCGGGAAGACGATCACCGAGCCGGCCTTCTCCGGGTACGCGGTGGTGTTCAGATAACGGGAGGCCGCGGCGACCGCGTCCGCCCTGCTGATCTTCCGGCCGGAACGCCGGCGCCTGCCGACGATGGCGGCCGCCACGGCTCCGCCCACGACCACGACCGCGCCGGCGCCCAGCCCGATCCACAGCATGCCGTTGCCACCGTCGTCCTCGGAGGACGCGCCCGCGGCGACACCCTGGTTCTGTGCGGTGCCGGAGTCCTTGCCCGACGGCGGCGGCGAGGACGAGGGCTTGGCCGGCGCCGTCGTCTCCGCGGCCGCCAGGTCCGGCAGCGGATAGACGTCCGCCGGTCCGGGGTCACCCGGGTTCTGCAGCGCGATACGCGGGCGCACGATCCCGTATCCGATGGAGTCGTTGCGCTTCGCGCCGTTCGTGGGGGCGCCGATGGTGTTGAGCATGACGCGGAGGACCTGGTTGTTGGTCCAGGTCGGGTGCTTGGACCAGATCAGCGCGGCGCTGGCGGAGGCGAGGGCGGTGGCGTCGCTGGTGCCGCCGGTCTTGCACAGGCCCGTCTTGCCGCCGCACGCATGCACCATGTCTGTGCCAGGGGCCGAGATGTCCACTTGGGGCCCGTACTCGGAAAAGGCAGCTCGTTTGAGGTCCTTGCCGACCGCTGCCACACCGACCACCCCGGGCGTGGCTCCCGGGTACTCGACAGGATTCCCCTTGTCGCCCTTGTTTCCTACGGCCCCGAAAACCAAAGAACCCTTGCGCAGGGCGTATTTGACCGCCTCGGTCAGGTCTGTGGTGTTGGACGCGCCACCCATGGAGATGTTGATGACCTTCGCGCCGGAATCGGCTGCGTAACGGATTGCCTTTCCGAAGGATGCCGAGATGGCGAACGGGTTGACGTCGTTGGAACCAGGCATGCGTATCGGGAGGATCTTCACTCCGGGGGCAAGGCCGAACGCTCCGTTCCCGCCCCCGTAGGCACCTGTACCGGCGATGAGCCCGGCCATCCCCGTGCCGTGCCCCTCGTAGTCCGTGTGCTCGTCACCGGCACGGCTTGTCGGAGCGAGGTCCTTGCCGTCCAGGACCCGGCCCTTCAGATCGGGGTTCGTCGGATCGACCCCGGTGTCGATCACGGCGACGGTGATGCCCGCCCCCGTACTCGTCCGCCACATCTCCTCGGCGTGCATGGCGTCCAGAAACCACTGCTTGGAACGGGTGGAGTCAGCGTGAGCTTGCATGGCCGTCCCTCCCACCAGCAAGAGGGCTACGGCCGCCGAGGCAGCCGTTCGGAGTACCCCGCGCCGTGTTCTGCCGATGGCCATGTGCATGCTTTCGTGTCCTCCGGTCCTCAGTCGGCTGTCGGGGGTTCGTCGCGACGGTCGTTGCGCTGCTTCTCCCGTCGTTGCCGAGCACCAGCAGCCGAGCCTCGGGAAGCATCCCGCACGCCCCGGGGACCGGCCTCGCTGGGGACGCCACCGGAGATGCCGCCCCGCGACGGCGCGGACGGCACCGGAGAACCAGGGCGCGCAGGCACACGGCCTACCCGCTGTGGCGTTCCTCCGACAATGCCGTCGCGCCCGGATGACCCGGGGCGCCCAGCGGTCGGACCAGTTATCTGGGCAGCCGACTGCTCTCGTGGTCCTGTGGCCGGCACACGGCGGCTCGCGCCTCCAGTTCCCGCATGCTCACCGCCGAACACCCCACCAGGCACTCGTCCCATCGGCCTGCCACTTGCGGTGGGGCTCGTCGGGCGCCCGCCGGAGATTCCAGAGCCGGACGATGAGCCCCGGCCGGGAGTCGGGCCTGGACCGCCTGGGAGGCTGCGGCCGACTGGACCTCCACCGGAAGCAGGCAGCTTTCGACTCGGCAAGGGGCTGGTACCGGTCACTCCACGGCCGGAACCGGGTCCGACGGAGCCTTGCCCGGGCCGGGTGGGCAGGCGCCCCTCGCTGATCGTCTTCTCGGCTTCGCCGCGTGCCGTCGGCATGCGTACGGGCCCGCCTGGCATCGGCGCCACCGGGCCGCTCGTCGGCGGCAGCCCTTGCACGTCCGGGCGTGCAGTCGTAGGAGGTACGCCGGACGGGCCCGTGGGGTGCTGATGAACCTCGGTCGGCGCGTTCACGGAGTCAATGGAGACATGCGCCTTCGCGGGCTCGGTTGCGGTCGGACGCGGATCGCCGGGCGATACGTGGTGTGTGGCGGAGGCCGTGCCGGCGGGTGACAGGGTTTCGGCACGGTCCGCAGGCCTCAGCAGGCGGTCGTGCGTCGCGCCCTCGGCTCCGACAGCGCTGGGGCTGCTACCGCCACGCACGCTTCCGCTCGCTCCGCCGGAAGTCGATCCCTGCGGCCGGGCCAGGTCGGTGCTCTCGTCGGGGGCGTAAAAGCCCAATGCCTTCGGCGGCGGCGGGAACTTGGGCCGCTCCAGTGTGTTCATCTGCGTCGCGGACTGATCGTAGGACTGGCCCAGCTTGCTCATCTGGGCCGCCGCCTCCAGGCGGACCTTCTCGCGGTCGGCCTGGAGGGCGGCGAGTTCGCCGGCGGACTTGGTGCGGACGACGGCGGCGTCCGGGTCGTTGTGGGCGGCGTTCGCCGCGTCGAGGTTGGCCTGGGCGCTCTTGGTGTCGCGGGGCGTCGACGCCTGGGCCGTGGCGATCGCGCCCGAGGCGTGGCTCAGCCACTTCCCGGCGCCCTCGCTGAAGTCGCCGAGCCGGTGGGTGGAGTTGGCCAGGTCGTCGGCCCAGGTGCGGAACGCCTCCGCGCCGTCGCCCTTCCACGCCACCCACTGCGGACGGACCTTCAGCTCGTCCGCGATCTTGCGGATCTCCTTGGCCGCCGCGGTCAGACGGTCGGCGGCGGCCTGCACCTCTCCGGCGTTCGCCTGGTCCAGCCACGCGAGCATCTGCTCGTGGCTCATGCTCTCGAAGGACGTACCGCCGCCGTTTCCCTTTCCCGCGCCTGCCATCAGGCCTCCCCCGTCGTCGCCGTACGCGAGACAACCGCCGTCATCAGATCGTGCCGCCCGAGTCGCCCGTCGGCGGCTGCCCCGACTGGCGGTCCGGATTCGCCCCTGCGTCGCCCTGACCGTGGCCCTGACCGTGGGTCTTCCTGGGCAGGGAGGGGTCGTAGGTCCCGCCGTAGTGCTCGGTCGTCTCCGCGCTGATCGCCGCCATGCGCCTGCGGACGTCGACGTCGATGTTCTGGTAGCCCTTGTGCGAGGCCACGACCGCGATGCCCATGCCCTCCATGGAGTCGGACAGCAGCTTGGACAGCGTCTCGAGTTCGCTGACGACCGTCTCGTACGCCGTGTAGAGGCCGGCCGCCTCCGTCCACGACCCTCCTCCGCCACCGAACTCGTGGCGGGCGAGCCGGCCCTTGCCGACCTTGCCCGGGCCGGCCTCGGAGCCCTTCAGGTCGTGGATCAGGGCGTCCACTCTCTTCTTGAACTCCGTGAACGACGAGTACTCCGCCGCCAGAGCCGCCGTGGCCCCTACGGCGGCGGCACCGGTCGCCGCGAACATCCCCGCCATACCCGACAGCAGCGGCGACGGCTCATCGCCCGACCCTGAACCAGCATCGCTCGGCAACACAACGTCCTCCCCCGTGAGTTCGCAAGCGGAAGCCTCGGGGACAACTCTAGCTACATCCAGTGACAGTCCCGAGTCGGGCTGTGCGCCCCAAGCGAAAGGAGCCTGTGCCGCCACGCGCCACAGGCTCCTCTCAAGAGGGGTCACACCCGGAGGATCACGCCCTCCACGTCACACCTTCCTGCTCTCCGCCGGCCCCAGATACGTCTCCGGCAGCCCGCCCACGTCGATCAGCAGGCGCTGCACCACCACCGTCGGGTCGACCATCCAGAACTTCAGGCGGTGGACGCCCGCGCTCGGGAGGGTGTGACGGGTGGCCGTGCGGTTGATGTTGTCCGAGGTGTTCCTGGCCCACTGGTTGTTCATGGTGCCGTCGTCCGAGCCGGTGGCCGCGATGATGTCGACCGTCTGCGGGGTCTGGTCGTCGAAGGAGACGGCGTAGCGAAGGCCGCCCTGGCCGCCCGCGAGGGCGGGGTTGCGCGGCGAGAGTTCGGCCCAGACCGTCACCTCGCCGGGGGTCGGGGTCAGCAGGGTCACCTCGTACTCCAGGCGGGGGGAGGAGCCGCCGGGCGTGTGGCGGGGGGCGGTCACCGGCCACGGGGTCATGCCCGACGTCGTACGGCCGATGTCGTCCAGGCGGCGCCACTCGCCCACCGCACGGTCGTAGTGCTCGGCGTCGATGGCGACGTAGCCGCCGGCCTCCACGAAGCCGCGCAGGCCGCGCGCCAGCCGCGTGGACGGCTTGCTCGCCGTGCAGGAGACGGTCACCGTGCTGCCCGCGCCCGTGATCGTCAGTGTGCCGGACGCCCCGTCGGCCGGGACCCTGGACCAGTCCGCCCGCACCTCCAGGCGTACCTGCTGGTCGACCCGGCCCTTGGTGCGGTCGACCTTCAGCCACGGGGCGGAGGTCTCGACGCGGTAGTCGAAGGGTGTACGGCCCCGGTTGAAGATCTCCACGTACTGCTGCGGGCGGGTCTGGTACGGGCTGAACTCGGGGAGCTTCGCCTCCTCGGTGCCCGCGCCGCCCGGCCACCACGTGCCCGCGTCCTCGGCGCCGTCCACCGACACGCCCAGTTCGGCCGCCTCCGGCACGTCGATCCGCTTCACCGCCGGGAACAGCACGTCGGGGAGCGCCACGTTGTCCTTCTCCGGCTGCTGCCAGGGGGCGTTCGGGCCGTAGCGGTCCACGTCTCCGTAGTCGATGTGCGGCTGGGTCTGGAAGCCCTTCCACTTGCCGTTCGCCACCTGCGCGTTGAAGCGGTCGGCCAGGGACAGGTCCTTGGCGAGACCTGCTTCCGCCTGCGCCGCGCGGGCGTTCGCCGCGGCCCGGCCCTGCCTGGCGTACAGAAGGTTCGTGAACTCCGCCTGGCGCAGCTCGTACAGGTTCGCCGTGGCCTCCACCTCGTAGCCCACCAGCTCGAACCACGCGTCCCGGGTGCCGGTGGGCAGTGCGCGGGCGATCCTGTCGGCCTTCTTCGCCAGGGTCTGCCATTCCCCGGTGACCCGCTCCAGCTCGCGGTGGGCGAAGTAGTACGGGCTCTGCTGGTCGTCGTTCACCGGCTTGCCGTCCTGCACCGTGATACGGCGGTTGAGCAGTTCCGGCTTGCGGCGGGCCTGGAGCCGGCCGTAGGCCGCCAGTACGTCCGCGACGGCGGCGGAGTGCGCCTCGCCGAAGTTCTGGCGGGCGTAGCGCCGCTCCCACTCCCCCAGCCGCTCCTGCGGCCAGGCCTCCGGGTTCCAGGCGTAGTTCAGGAAGAACTCCGTGGGGAGTTCGTTGCCCTTCAGGTCGCCCACGTTCGCCACCCACAGGCCGTGGTTGCCGTAGGCGTGGGCCTGGTGGAGCTGGTCCCAGGTATTGCGGATGTTGGCCGTGTCGACCCACTTGTAGTTGCGGCCCGCGCCCACGTAGTCGAAGTGGTAGTACAGGCCGTAGCCGCCGTCGCGCGCGGGCTCGGCCGGGTCCGGGTGCTTGCGGATGTTGCCCCAGTTGTCGTCCGTGAGGACCACCGTCACGTCGTCGGGCGCCCGCAGGCCGCGGTCCCAGTAGCGCTGCACCTCCTTGTACAGCGTCCAGACCTGCGGGGTCTTCGCGGCCGGCTCGCCGGTGACCTCCTCCAGGATCTGGCGCTGCGCCGCGATGATCTCCCGCATCAGCTCGATGCCGTCGCCGTCGGGCAGGCTGGTGTCGCCGTTGCCGCGCATCCCGAGGGTGACCACGCCCTCGAAGCCCTGGTCGACCATGCGCTGGATGCCGGCCCGCCAGTACTTCTTGAGTGCGTCCGCGTTGCGCACGTACGACCACTCGCCCGTGCCGCCGTAGGGGTCGTGGCCCGGGGTGACGATCGCGCCGGAGGAGTCCCGCACGGCGGCGGTGGCGTGGCGGTTCCACTCCTCGATGCCGCGCATCATGGGGGCCTCGTGGGAGGTGCCCATGACGATGCCGTACTCGGCGGCCCGCCGGTGGTTGTCCGGGTCGTCCTCGGCGAAGGCGCGGCCCCACACCGCCGGCCAGAGGTAGTTGCCCTTCAGGCGGAGCAGCAGTTCGAAGACCTTCGCGTAGAAGTCGGCGTTGAAGCCGCCGGGGTAGCCCTCCGCCTTGCCCGGTCCGAAGTACTCCGGGGCCCAGGTGCCGAGCGCCGGGTTCTCGTCGTTGATGAACACGCCCCGGTACTTCACCGTCGGCGTGCCCTGCGTGAACCGGCCCGGCAGGATCCACACGCGGTTCCTGCGCACCGGCGGCACGTCGTCCCACCAGTACCAGGGGGAGACTCCGATGCCGTACGAGACGTCGTAGGCGCCGAAGATGGTGCCGCGCGGGTCGCTGCCCGCGATGACGAACGCGCGCTCGACCCCCGGCATCGGGTGGTCCACCACGGTCTGGAGGGAGGTCTCCCAGCGGTCCCGGACGCCGGTGACGTCCAGTTTGCCGGACTTCACCAGGCCGTCGATCAGCGGGCTGCGGCCGATGGTCCCGACGAGCACGGCGTAGCGGGCGATGGTGCTGCCGGGGCGTACGCCCGTGACCCTCTCGATGTCGCCGCGCAGGTCCGCCGCGGCCCGTACGACGCCCGGGTGGTCGTCGTCGCTGACCAGGACGGGGGCGCCGATCAGGGAGAAGGCTCCGGGCGCCGGGGGCGTGGGCGAGAAGGAGACGTACTCGCCCGGGTCCGTCCGGCGCAGCCCGCCGCTCGCGCCGCCGGCCGCCTCCGCGTCCTTGTTCCCCGCGTCTCCCGCCGCCCAGGCGGCTCCCGACGACGACACCACCGGCACCGCGGCCAGACCGGCCCCGAGTACGGCTCTGCGGCTGACGTGCGCAGACATGCTGCCACACCCCTCCCACTCGAATTTGGTTAGCGGCATGACAAATAGTGGGGCGAGTGGCTCCTGGGGAACAGGGGTCAGGCGCGCCGAATAGTTTCGAATAACCCCTGGCGTGGACGCGCCCGCCGCGCCTCCAGTGGTCCGGACCAACCCCTTGCCCGTGCGCCGCCCGCGCAGCAAGCTCCCCCCATGGAGCTGGAGTTGCGGCATCTCAGGACCCTCCGGGCGATCGCCGAGGCCGGCAGCCTCACCCGGGCGGCGACGGTTCTAGGGCTCGCGCAGCCCGCGCTGAGCGCTCAGCTGAGACGGATCGAACGGGCGCTGGGAGGTGAGCTGTTCGAGCGCGGACGGCACGGCGTACGGCCCACCGCGCTGGGCGAGCTGGTGCTGGAGCGCACCCGGATCGTGCTGCCCGCGGTGACCGAACTCCAGCAGGAGGCGGTCCGGTTCGCACGGACCCGGGCGGGCTGCGGGACGGAGCGGCTGCTGCGGCTGGGCGGCACGCACGGGCCGCTGCTGGGCGCGCTGGTGGACCTCATGGCGGCTTCGGGACCCGACACCCGGGTGACGACCCACGCCTCCTGGTCCGAGCGGGAGCTGGCCGCCCTGCTCGCCGAGGGCCGCCTGGACTTCGCCGTCACCGGCACCTGCGGCACCGCCGCACCGCCGGACACCGAACACCTGGTGTGGCAGGAGTTCGCCGTCGACCCGGTCTTCGTCATGCTCCCCGACACGCACCCGCTGGCCCACGCGCCCGAGGTGGAACTGGCCAAACTCGCGGACGAGGAGTGGTCCTGCGTGCCCGGCGACGGCTGTTTCGGCGACTGCTTCACCGCGGCCTGCGCCCGCGCCGGTTTCGCTCCCCGGCGGATGTACGAGACGGACGTCGCCTCCTGTGTGCACCTGGTCCAGGTGGGCCGGGCGGTGGGGCTGTGCCGGGCCACCTTCCCGACCACGCCCGGCATCACCACCAGGCCGCTGGCCGGCACCCCGCTGCTCTGGCGCCACCTGCTCGGCTGGCATCCGGCCACCCAGCGCGCGGACACCGCGGCCACCGTCCTGGCCCAGGCCCGCACCGCCCACGCGGACGCGGCGGCCCGCAGCGACAGCTACGCCGACTGGCTCGCCCGGAGCGAGAACCCGGCCGAGGCTCTTCCATAACACCGGGCCAGGGGGTCAACCGGTGTCTTACGTCGTGCAGTTGCGCCTTCCTACGGTTTCGGCACCTCCCCACCGAGACCGAGGAGATCCCCCATGCTCCAGCGACACACCAGAGCCGCGTGCGCCGCCGTGGTGGCCACGGGCGCCCTGGTCCTGACCGGTCTGAGCGGTACGGCGAACGCCGGGACGGGCGCTCCGGGCGCGCAGGCGGGTCCGGCGGCGCAGTCGGCCGCGCGGACCATGCGCACCGCCGACACCCCGGCCGCCGTGCTGCACGCCATGCAGCGCGACCTGGGCATCGACCGGCAGCAGGCCGAACAGCGGCTGGCGAACGAGGCCGAGGCGGGCGCCACGGCCGGCCGGCTGCGCGGAGCGCTGGGCGCCGACTTCGCGGGCGCCTGGGTCAGCGGCGCCGAGTCGGGCACGCTGACCGTGGCGACCACCGACGCCGCCGACGCGTCGGCGATCAGGGCGCGCGGCGCCGAGCCCGCGGTCGTACGGCACTCCCTCGCCTCACTGGACGCCGCCAAGGCCCGCCTGGACCGGGCGGCCCGGCACACACCGACCGCCGACACCCCGGCCTGGTACGTCGACGTGCGCACCAACCGTGTCGTCGTCGAGGCCATACGGCCGGCCGCGGCCCGGGCACTGATGAAGGCCGCCGGGGTGGACAGCGGCCTCGTGCGGGTGAAGGACACCACCGAGCGGCCCCGCCCGCTGTACGACCTGCGGGGCGGCGAGGCGTACTACATCAACGGAAACACCCGTTGCTCGATCGGTTTCCCCATCACCCGGGGCACCCAGCAGGGCTTCGCCACGGCCGGGCACTGCGGCCGGGCCGGCTACACCACCACCGGCTCCAACCAGGTCTCGCAGGGCACCTTCCAGGCGTCGGTCTTCCCCGGCAACGACATGGCCTGGGTGGCCGTCAACTCCAGCTGGACCGCCACCCCTTACGTCAACCAGAACGGGCAGAACGTCCAGGTGACCGGGTCCACGGTGGCACCGGTCGGCTCGTCGGTGTGCCGCTCCGGTTCGACGACCGGCTGGCACTGCGGCACCGTGCAGCAGCTGAACACCAGCGTGACCTACCAGGAGGGCACCGTCTCGGGAGTCACCCGCACCTCGGTGTGCGCGGAGCCCGGTGACTCGGGCGGCTCCTTCATCTCCGGCAGCCAGGCGCAGGGGGTCACCTCCGGCGGCTCGGGCAACTGCTCCAGCGGCGGGACGACGTACTTCCAGCCCGTCAACCCGATCCTGAGCGCCTACGGACTCACCCTGAAGACGACGACCAGTGGCCCCGGCGACCCGGGCGACCCCGGTGACCCCAGCGGCACCTGGGCGGCCGGCACCGTCTACCAGGCCGGTGCCACGGTGACCTACGGCGGCGCCACGTACCGCTGCCTCCAGGGCCACCAGGCGCAGCCGGGCTGGGAGCCGCCGAACGTACCGGCGCTGTGGGAGCGGGTGTGACCCGCGACAGACGTCACTGACCGCCAGGGGGCGGGCGGGCCCGGGTGCGCCGTGGGGGGCACCCGGGCCCGCCGGCGTCACCGTGCCGGAAGCCGCCCGGGCATGCGAAAGGGCCCGTACGACCGAAGTCGTACGGGCCCCTTCAGGTGCTCGCAGGAGCTACCAGGTCAGGCCGTCAGGAGTTACTTGACGATCTTGGTGACCTGGCCGGCGCCGACGGTCCGGCCACCCTCACGGATGGCGAACTTCAGGCCCTCCTCCATGGCGACGGGCTGGATGAGCTCCACCTTCATCTCGGTGTTGTCACCCGGCATGACCATCTCGGTGCCCTCGGGGAGGGTCACCACGCCGGTCACGTCCGTCGTGCGGAAGTAGAACTGCGGGCGGTAGTTGTTGAAGAACGGCGTGTGGCGGCCACCCTCGTCCTTGGAGAGGATGTAGGCCTGCGCCTCGAACTCGGTGTGCGGGGTGACCGAGCCCGGCTTGATGATGACCTGGCCGCGCTCGACGTCCTCGCGCTTGATGCCGCGGAGCAGCAGACCGACGTTCTCACCGGCCTGGCCCTCGTCGAGCAGCTTGCGGAACATCTCGATGCCGGTGACCGTGGTGGAGGTCTTCTCGGTCTTGATGCCGATGATGTCGACGGTCTCGTTGACCTTGAGGACACCACGCTCGATACGGCCGGTGACGACCGTACCGCGACCGGTGATCGTGAAGACGTCCTCGATCGGCATCAGGAACGGCTTGTCGACGTCGCGCTCCGGCTCCGGGATCGCGGTGTCGACGGCGTTCATGAGGTCGAGAACGGACTGGGTCCACTTCTCGTCGCCCTCGAGCGCCTTCAGAGCGGAGACACGGACGACCGGCAGGTCGTCGCCCGGGAACTCGTACTCGGAGAGGAGCTCACGGACCTCGAGCTCGACGAGCTCCATGATCTCCTCGTCGTCCACCATGTCGGACTTGTTGAGGGCGACCACGATGTACGGAACGCCGACCTGGCGGGCCAGGAGCACGTGCTCCTTGGTCTGCGGCATCGGGCCGTCGGTGGCGGCGACCACCAGGATCGCGCCGTCCATCTGCGCGGCACCGGTGATCATGTTCTTGATGTAGTCCGCGTGACCCGGGCAGTCGACGTGGGCGTAGTGACGCGCCTCGGTCTGGTACTCGACGTGCGCGATGGAGATGGTGATACCGCGCTGGCGCTCCTCGGGAGCCTTGTCGATGTTGTCGAACGGGGTGGCCTCGTTCAGCTCCGGGTACGCGTCGTGCAGCACCTTGGTAATGGCGGCCGTGAGGGTCGTCTTACCGTGGTCGATGTGACCGATGGTGCCGATGTTGACGTGCGGCTTAGTCCGCTCGAACTTCGCCTTCGCCACTGGGGTCCTCCTGTGGAGTGGTTCTGTACGCCTTACTTCATCGGCGCCAGGTGATCTTTGCTGGATGGCCCGGATCCCCGGGGCATTCCTCCCGCTTCGCTGCGGAAGGGGCGGAATGCCCCACGAGGCTCCGGAGTCAAGCCTAAAGGCTGGAACTCGGGAGAGTTACTCGCCCTTGGCCTTCGCGATGATCTCCTCGGCGACGTTCCGCGGAACCTCGGCGTAGGAGTCGAACTGCATCGAGTAGCTTGCGCGACCCGACGTCTTGCTGCGGAGGTCTCCGACGTAGCCGAACATCTCCGAGAGGGGCACGAGACCCTTCACGACGCGGGCACCCGCCCGCTCCTCCATGGCCTGGATCTGGCCACGGCGGGAGTTGATGTCGCCGATGACCTCACCCATGTAGTCCTCGGGCGTGGTGACCTCGACGGCCATCATCGGCTCGAGCAGCACGGGGCTGGCCTTGCGCGCGGCCTCCTTGAAGGCCTGCGAACCGGCGATCTTGAACGCGAGCTCGGAGGAGTCGACCTCGTGGTAGGCACCGTCGAGCAGCGTCACGCGGACACCGGTCATCTCGTAACCGGCGAGGATGCCGAACTGCATGGCCTCCTGCGCACCGGCGTCGACCGAAGGGATGTACTCCTTCGGCACACGGCCACCGGTCACCTTGTTGATGAACTCGTACGAGGCGTCGCCGCCCTCGATCGGCTCGATCGCGATGATGACGCGGGCGAACTGGCCGGTACCACCCGTCTGCTTCTTGTGGGTGTACTCGACCTTCTCGACGGACTTGCGGATCGTCTCGCGGTAGGCGACCTGCGGCTTGCCGACGTTGGCCTCGACCTTGAACTCACGGCGCATACGGTCGACCAGCACCTCGAGGTGCAGCTCGCCCATGCCGCCGATGATGGTCTGGCCGGTCTCCTCGTCCGAGTGGACCTGGAAGGACGGGTCCTCCTCGGCCAGGCGCTGGATCGCGACGCCCAGCTTCTCCTGGTCGCCCTTCGACTTGGGCTCGATGGCGACCTGGATGACCGGCGCCGGGAAGTCCATGGACTCCAGGATCACCGGCTGCTTGTCGTCGGACAGCGTCTCACCGGTGGTGGTCTGCTTCAGGCCCATGACGGCGACGATGTCGCCGGCGCCCACCGACTCGATCTCCTCACGCTTGTTGGCGTGCATGCGGTAGATCTTGCCGATGCGCTCCTTCTTGCCCTTGACGGAGTTCAGCACCGAAGAGCCGGACTCCAGGCGGCCGGAGTACACGCGGACGAAGGTGAGCTTGCCGAGGTGCGGGTCGCTCATGATCTTGAACGCCAGCGCCGACAGCGGCTCGTCGTCGGACGGCTTGCGCCGGACGACCGTCTCCGGGTCCTTGACGTCGTGGCCCTCGATGGCCTCGATGTCGACCGGGGACGGCAGGTAGCGCACGACCGCGTCGAGCAGGGGCTGGACGCCCTTGTTCTTGAACGCGGTGCCGCAGAACACCGGGGTCACCGTGGTGCCGGTGCCCTTGCCGGAGGCGATGGTGATACGACGGATCGCCGCGTACAGCTGCTCCTCGGTGGGCTCCTCGCCCTCCAGGTACAGCTCCATCAGCTCTTCGTCGTTCTCCGCGACGGCCTCGAGCAGCTTGCCGCGCCACTCCTCGGCGGCCTCGGTGTGCGTGGCCGGGATGTCGACGGTGTCGTACATCTCGCCCTTGGTGGCCTCGGCGGACCACACCAGGGCCTTCATCTTCACCAGGTCGACGACGCCCTTGAAGTCCGCCTCGGCGCCGATCGGCAGCTGCATGACGAGCGGCTGGGCACCCAGACGGTCGGTGATCATGTCGACACAGCGGTGGAACTCGGCACCGGTGCGGTCGAGCTTGTTGACGAAGCAGATACGCGGAACGCCGTAGCGGTCCGCCTGACGCCACACCGTCTCGGACTGGGGCTCGACGCCGGCGACGCCGTCGAACACCGTCACGGCACCGTCGAGCACACGCAGGGAGCGCTCCACCTCGACGGTGAAGTCGACGTGGCCCGGCGTGTCGATGATGTTGATGGTGTGGTCGACGTCTTCCAGCGGCCAGTGGCAGGTGGTGGCAGCAGAGGTGATCGTGATGCCACGCTCCTGCTCCTGCTCCATCCAGTCCATGGTGGCAGCGCCGTCGTGGACCTCACCGATCTTGTACGAAACGCCGGTGTAGAACAGGATCCGCTCGGTGGTGGTCGTCTTGCCCGCGTCGATGTGGGCCATGATGCCGATGTTGCGCACCTTGGCCAGGTCAAGCGAAGTGGTAGCCATAAGGCTTCAGTCTTCTCTCGGTCTCGATGTGGACTGCGACTACCAGCGGTAGTGCGCGAAGGCCTTGTTGGACTCGGCCATCTTGTGCGTGTCCTCGCGCTTCTTCACAGCGGCACCGAGGCCGTTGGAGGCGTCGAGGAGCTCGTTGAGCAGACGCTCGGTCATGGTCTTCTCGCGACGGGCGCGGGAGTAACCGACCAGCCAGCGCAGCGCCAGGGTGTTGGCGCGGCCGGGCTTGACCTCGACCGGCACCTGGTAGGTGGCGCCACCGACACGGCGGGACTTGACCTCGAGGGTCGGCTTGATGTTCTCCAGAGCGCGCTTGAGCGTGATGACCGGGTCGTTGCCGGTCTTCTCGCGCAGGCCCTCCATGGCGCCGTAGACGATGCGCTCGGCGGTGGAGCGCTTGCCGTTCAGCAGCACCTTGTTGATCAGGGAGGTCACCAGGGGGGAGCCGTAGACCGGGTCGATGATGACCGGGCGCTTCGGGGCGGGGCCCTTACGAGGCATTCTTACTTCTCCTTCTTGGCGCCGTAACGGCTGCGGGCCTGCTTGCGGTTCTTGACACCCTGGGTGTCGAGCGAACCGCGGATGATCTTGTAGCGAACACCCGGCAGGTCCTTCACACGGCCGCCGCGCACGAGCACGATGGAGTGCTCCTGCAGGTTGTGTCCCTCACCCGGAATGTAAGCGGTGACCTCGATGCCGCTGGTCAGACGCACACGCGCGACCTTGCGGAGGGCCGAGTTCGGCTTCTTCGGGGTGGTCGTGAACACACGCGTGCAGACGCCACGGCGCTGGGGCGAACCCTCGAGTGCGGGCGTCTTGTTCTTCTCGACCTTGTCCTGCCGGCCCTTGCGGACCAGCTGCTGGATCGTAGGCACTACTTCTCCGGTTTCTGTGTGCCGATGGGTACAGCTAACCTGGAACTTCGCCGACCCACGCGGTCGGGTGTGTCGAATCCCGCGGACTCCCGCCGCAAGGCAGAAAGAAGCGCAGATTGCGGTGGCCGGTGACGGCTCCCTGGCGGTTGTAGGCACGCACGGGAGCCAGGGCACACCCCAGGCACAAGGTCTGAGCGTACCCAGCACACTCACTCCGGTCAAAACAGAAGCGCCCTCCGGCCGGAACACAGGCGGCACCGCCGGCGCGCCGGGACTCTCCGCGCGTCGGCTTCGCCGCCCTGCCTGCGGTTCCTCCCATCCTCACCTCACTATCACAAGTGTCGGCGCGATGCGAACCAGGAGCACGCCGTACGGGGGCCAGGAGTCGGCTTCGCCCGTCGTGCGGGGCCGCGCGGCGCGGGCGCGCCCCCGCCGTACGGGTGTCGGCGGGGGCGCGGCGGCGGGGAGGACCGGGTGTGTGACCGAGGGGGTGCGGCGACGGGGCGTGCGGCGTACGCCGGCCGGCGGGGACGGGGATGTGCGCCGTGTGCCGTGCGCCGTGTGCCGTGCGCCGTGTGCCGTGTGCCGGTCAGCGGGGGCGGCGGGTGCCGCGGGCCGCGCGTTCCGCGGCGAAGACGTCCTCCAGGCGGAAGAGCTGGGCGCGGCCCGCCCTTCCGGCCGCCTTGAGGTGCCCGAGCTGGACCCATTTGCGGATGGTGGCGGGAGCGACGCCGGCCTCCTGGGCAGCCAGCGGCCCCGGGATCAGGGTCGGCCGGTCGGCCGTCATCGGGCGTCTCCCTTCGGCCCGCGGCCGGAGGTACCGCTGTTCGGCGCACGGCCGGGGGTACGGTCGGGGGTACGGCCCGGCGCACGGTCGGCGGCAGCGGGCCGCTCCCACTCCCCTTCGTTCCAGGTGTGCCGGTAGGCGGGGTCGTCGTGGCAGCCGCAGTCCGGGTCGGAGCAGCGGCAGGCGGGGTTGACGCACAGGACGGCGCCGCGGTCGGGGAAGGCCCGCAAGGAGACGGAGTCGCACCACGGGCAGCGGCCGGACACCCGTACGACGGTCTCGGTGTCGCCGAGCGCGCGGGCGCAGCGACGGGCCATCCGCCGGGCCTCGTCGCGCACGTGCGCGGCGAGGACGGGGTCGGCGGCGACGTCGTCGAGCAGCTCCGCGATCCGGCGCAGCCGCTCGGGCACGGGGGCACGGCGGACCCGGGGCCGGCCCAGCCGGTCGCGGACGGCCTCCTCCAGTTCCACGACGCCGTCCGTGATGTCGCGGATGGTGTCGGAGATGTGCAGGCGCAGCGGGGCCGCGCTGTGGCCCGGTGCGACGAGTCCGTGCCGCTGCCGAAGGAGAAGGGCCTCCTCGCGCTCCTGCCGGAGCCGTACGGCGAGGTCGGCGGGCGAAGGTCCGGCCGGGCGGTGGGACGGCGCGGAGCGGCCCGGGGCGAGTTCGGCGGACAGCTCCGGGAACTGCTGAAGGAGCATGCCGATCCAGAGGGCGGCGTCCGCCGCCGGACGCTCGCCGGGCAGCGAGCCGTACTGGTGTGTGGGGCACTCGTCAGACAACGCGGCCTCCCCGGGGAGCGGCGCCGCGGCGCGGGCCGAGGGCGGTCCCGGGCTCGCCGGCGGTGGTACGGCGTGAGTCGGCGGCGGTGCGACGCGGCTCCGTGGCGGTACGACGCGGTTCGGCAGCGGTACGGCGTGACTCGGCCGCCGGGAGGTGCGGGCGGGCCGCCGGGAGGTGCGGGCCGGCGGCGGGCGGGAGGAGGTGTGCGGGGAGCGGGACCGGGCGGCCGGAACGCCACAGGCGGCCGCCGCAGACGCCGTCGAACCAGTTGTCCGCCGGGGCGACGGCCTCCTCGCAGTGGCGGCGGACGGTACAGCCGGCACAGGCCCGCAGCGCGGGGGCGGCTTCCTTGACCTTCTTGGAGAACACGATCCGGGGCGGGAGCCCGGCGCAGGCCGCGGCGGACTGCCAGCCCACGGGTTCGAGGGGGCCCAGGGGGCGGGCGGCCCCGGCCTCCCTCAGGAATGGGGACGGACATGAACCGGCGACGGGCATGGGGCCTCCCTGATGGGGCGGGTGAGGAGCGAGCGCGCACCAGACTTACAGATTGCGTGCGCGCTCGCAACGAATTTCCTTCACCGTGCTTGCACGAGAGCACGTAATACCGCGCGCGCAAGCAAGCTAAACTCGGGGCCCTCCGAAGGAAGCGAGCACAGATGACCAGCCAGGGACTGGACGCGTTCGCCGCGTGGGTCGAAGACCTGATGCGCGAGCGCGGCTACGACATCGACAGCCCGCGTGGGGGCGGCAAGTCCCGGATCGCGGACGAGGCGGGGGTGCACCGCGCCGCCGTCACCCGCCTGTTGCAGCGGCAGAGCATGCCGGACCTCGAGACGACGCGCCGGCTCGCCCGCGTGCTGGGCGTCCCGGTGCGGGAGATGCTCATCCGCTCCGGCCGGCTGACCGCCGAGGAGCTGGCCGACCCCCACGACTACCTGGCCTCCCCCGCACCCAGCGCCGAGTTCGGCCGCCGGCCCACGCTGGAGGAGGTCGCGGACCTGCTGGGCGTGCCCGCCGACCGGCGGGACATGTTCGTCAGGGTCGTCGAGCAGTTCCTGCCGGACGGGGCGGGGGCGGCGGCGCACGCGCCCGAGGACGAGCGAGTGCCGGTGGTGGCGACCGGCGACTGACCTCCTCGTCCTTACCGGCAGCCGCGCCACCGGAGGGCACCTCCGGGTCGGCGGGCGCTTCGGCATGCCCGGAGGACGACCACGGCGTTCCCGGGTGGCACTCAAGACTCATGAACACCTTTGGCCTCAGCACCACTTGAAGCCCGGCCGACGCTTCCCACCCGCCTCACCCGCGCGGCCCGCGCCCGGCGGCCCGCCGTCGCCGCGACCCCTGTAGAGGCAACGACTCCCCCGGCCCGACCGTTCCCGGCACGGCAGGCCTTGCCGACCCTCCGCCGGTTCGCGCCACCGGCCGCTCCCCGTAGTTCCCCGGGCCTCTCACACCCCGTACACCGCTTCGTCGATGCGCCGGCCTGGCGGGTTTAGTTGCGCGCGCGCACGCTTTTCTGTCACAGTTGGTGCCGCGGCCGAGCTGTGTCCAGCCGACCCGGGTCCTCGCCCGACCACCGGACCGCCCGACCGGGCAACCGGGCAACCGGGCAACCGGGCTCATCGCGGTTCCGGCGGCCCCGCCTGATCGTTCCTGCGCCGCCCCACCGTCCGGCCCTCCAGCTCGTCGGCGAGGGCGCGGGCGCGGTCCGAGAGCCGGGGCCGTTCCACGCCCTGGACCGCCAACGGCTCGCCGGGCTCCTCCTGGGGCCGCTCGCCCGCGTCCGACCGCCGCCCCCTGTCCCGCCCGGCCCCCGGATCACCCGGCCGGGCGAGCGGCGGCACGCTGGGACGGCCGTTGCGCCGGACCACCGGCCGACGCTCCGGCGGCACGGTCCGCTTCTCCCGCACCTCCCGGGCGGACAGCAGGACGCCGGCGACGACGGCATCGGAGGGCGACGGCTCACCGTGTGACGCTCTGGCCTCGCCCCCGGAGGCGAGGGCGTCGTGCGCACCGCCGGGAGGCGATGCGGGAACCGAAGCGGAAAGCGAAGGCGAGGCAGGCCCGGACCCAGAACCAGAACCCAATCCAGATCCAGATCCAGAACCAGAACGAGCACGCGAACCCGCATCCGGATCCGAGACCGATCCCGAACCCTGAGCCGCCGGGACCAGGTTGGCGGCACCCGGACCGGCCACGCCCGGACCTGCCGCACCGCCGCCCCCGGGCGCCGGCATCGGGGCCGCGTCGGCCACCGACCGCTCCCGTTCCCCCCGCTCCTCTACTCGCGTCACTTCCGAGGGCGGGCGCAGGAGCTGGACGTACGGCAGCGGTATCACCTCCCCGGTGCCCCGCTCGGCCTCGGGACGCCGCGCCCGGCGTGGCCGACGCCCCGTGCGGGCGTCCTCCTGCCCCTGGAGGTAGGCCGCGGTGATCCGCTGCTCGTACGCACGCCGTATGCCCGGCAGTTGCTCGTCGACGACATCGGCCCAGCCCGCGCTGTACGCGGCCAGCTCGCGCCGGTCGAGTTCGGCGCGCGGGAGGATCACCAGGTCCTCCGCCTCGTGACCGAGGCTGAGGACGAGCTCGGAGACACGGGCGATGAGATGCGGAAGGTCGGGGGCCTGTTCAAGCCAGTCGGTCACATGCTGATGCCGCGCGTTGCTCGCGTCCCCGTCCACCCCAAAGGCCTTGCTCTCGTCCCTGCCCCACCGCGCCCCCGCGCGAGGACGGCTGCCCCGCCGCCGTTCCACCGTCGTCCGACAGGCGCTCATTTCCCTGAAAGAGCCTGTGTGTTCACGCTTCCTTCACTGACGGGAGGACGGCGGGATCCTAACCCACGAGTCTGGCACAACTTTCACCGCACCCCCGTCGACGCAGGTCCGGACCCGCCCCGACATGGAAGCTCGGCGAATACGGAACGGCGTCACGGGAGTACTCGTACACTAGTTCGAACAGACGCTTCGAACGCCACAGGAGCGCCACCTGTACCACCAGCACAGCCCAGCGGACAGACCGGAAAGCAGGACGACATGGCGACTGGCACGAGCAACTTCCCGCAGCAGCCCATCGACACCTACGCCCGCCTCGCCCACCTTCTGCACTCCCCCGCACCCGACCGCGAGGCGTTGCTCGACCGGCTGTACGAAGAACTGCTCCTGCGCGAGTCCCGTGCTTACGCGGCAGGCTGGTCGGACGCTCTCACGGAAGCCCGCCGGGCCCGTCCCGGCCGCCCGCGCCCGGGCCGGCCGTGGGCGTGACCGGCCCGGACGCCGGCCCCCGCCGAACACGCGGGCGACATTCCGAACCAGCGGACGAACCCGAACCCGACCCACGGCGAAAGGAGCAAGCCTTCCGTCGTACGTCACCCCCACCCCGATTCGCCCCCCACCCCGAGCCGACCGGCCCGGGGTTTCTTCATGTCTGGAGTCCACATGGCCACACCCCTGTCCGCCGACGCCCTCGTCTCCGCCCTGCGGGCCGAGGGCGTCACCGTCGTCGAACACCCCGGCTGGCGCACCCACAACCGCAACCAGAAGGGAAACTGGGGCCCGGTCAACGGCGTGATCATCCATCACACCGTCACCTCCGGCACCGACTCCAGCGTCGACATGTGCTTCACCGGCTACTCCTCGCTGCCCGGCCCGCTCTGCCACGGCGTCATCGCCAAGGACGGCACGGTCCACCTCGTCGGCAACGGCCGCGCCAACCACGCCGGCGGCGGCGACCCGGCGGTTCTCCAAGCCGTGATCACCGAGACGTACGGGGACCGGCCGCCCGTCCCGCACCAGCACGAGGGCAGCGCGGGCGCCGTCGACGGCAACGCCCGCTTCTACGGCTTCGAGTGCGTCAACCTCGGCGACGGCCACGATCCCTGGCCCGCCGGACAGCTCGACGCCATCGAGCGGGTCGCGGCGGCGCTGTGCCGGGCCCACGGCTGGGGCGCCAAGTCCGTCATCGGGCATCTGGAGTGGTCCGACTGGAAGAGCGATCCGCGCGGCTTCTCCATGACCACCATGCGCCACCGGGTACAGGAGCGGCTCTCCTCCGGCCCGGGCGGCGGGCACGCCCCCCAGCCGCCGAGCCCGCCCCGCTACCAGCCCTTTCCCGGGGTGTCGTTCTTCAGGAGCGGGCCCGACTCCCCGATCGTCACGGCGATGGGCCGCCGCCTGGTGGCCGAGGGCTGCGGCCACTACCGCGTGGGTCCCGGCCCCCGCTGGAGCGAGGCCGACCGCACCTCCTACGCCGCCTGGCAGCGCAAGCTCGGCTACCGCGGCGCCGACGCCGACGGCTGGCCGGGTCCGACGTCCTGGGCGGCGCTGAAGGTCCCGCACAGCTCCTGAGGAACGAGAGCCCGCAACGGCCCCGGCGACCGAGCGACGCCGAGCGGCCCTGAACGACCCCGAACAACCCGAGAATCGAGGCCCCCATGTCAGAGGCCGCCAAGCGCACCCTCCGTACCGTCCTGCAAACCGCCCTCGGCCTGTGCGTACTGCTGCCGACGGCCGTCCGCGCCGCCGGCATCCCCGAGACGCTCCCCTGGGCCGCCGGTGCCCTGGCCGTCGCCGCGGGCGTGACCCGGGTGATGGCCGTACCGGGCGTCCAGGCCCTGCTTCCGGCCTGGCTGCGCACGGACGCCGACCCCGACGCGGACGCCTGCCCGCTGTCCCCGGCCGAGCCGCGGGCGGAGCGGGGGAAGGCGTGAACGAACCCCCCTCCCTCTCCGACCCGACCGCCGTCGCCGTCGAGCTGGAACGGCTGCGCGGGACCGTCGAGGCCGGCTTCGCCCGCGTCGACGGCTCGCTCGCGCTGCTCGTCCAGCGCAGCGACCAGACCGACAAGCAGCTCGCCGACCACGAACAGCGGCTGGACGCCCTGGAGCGCTCCCGCTGGCCGCTGGCCAGCGTCGGCGCCCTGGCCGCCGTGGCGACGGTGATCGTCACGGCCTGGGAACTGACCGCGCGCTGAAAGGCCGAAGGGCGGCCACCCCATCGGGGTGACCGCCCTTCGGTCATGCTGCTCGCTTACTGGTTGTACGGACCGTAGTCGTAGTCCTCCAGCGGAACGGCCTGGCCGGAGCCGGTGCCGAACGGCGAGTAGTCGATGTCGTCGTAGCCGACGGCCGAGTACATCGCGGCCTTGGCCTCCTCGGTCGGCTCGACCCGGATGTTGCGGTAGCGGGACAGACCCGTACCGGCCGGGATGAGCTTACCGATGATGACGTTCTCCTTGAGGCCGATGAGGCTGTCGGACTTGGCGTTGATCGCCGCGTCCGTCAGGACTCGGGTCGTCTCCTGGAAGGAGGCGGCCGACAGCCAGGACTCCGTCGCCAGCGAGGCCTTGGTGATACCCATCAGCTGCGGACGACCGGAGGCCGGGTGACCGCCCTCCTGGACCACACGACGGTTCTCGGTCTCGAACTTCGAGCGCTCGACCAGCTCGCCGGGCAGCAGCTCGGCGTCGCCGGACTCGATGATCGTCACACGGCGGAGCATCTGCCGGATGATGATCTCGATGTGCTTGTCGTGGATCGACACACCCTGCGAGTTGTACACCTTCTGGACCTCGCCGACCAGGTGGACCTGGACGGCACGCTGACCCAGGATGCGCAGCACGTCGTGCGGGTTGGTGGCACCCACGGTGAGCTTCTGGCCCACCTCGACGTGGTCGCCCTCGCCGACCAGCAGACGGGCACGCTTCGAGATCGGGTAGGCCGTCTCGTCGCTGCCGTCGTCCGGGGTGATGACGATCTTCTTGGTCTTCTCGGTCTCCTCGATGCGGACGCGGCCGGCCGCCTCGGAGATCGGGGCGACACCCTTCGGGGTACGGGCCTCGAAGAGCTCGACGACACGCGGCAGACCCTGGGTGATGTCGTCACCGGCCACACCACCGGTGTGGAAGGTACGCATCGTCAGCTGGGTGCCGGGCTCACCGATGGACTGGGCGGCGATGATGCCGACCGCCTCACCGATGTCGACCAGCTTGCCGGTGGCCAGCGAACGGCCGTAGCACATGGCGCAGGTGCCGACGGCGGACTCGCAGGTCAGGACCGAGCGGGTCTTGACCTCCGCGACGCCGCGGGAGACGAGCTCCTCGATGAGGACGTCGCCCAGGTCGGTGCCGGCCGGAGCCAGCACCTGGCCGTCGACGACGATGTCCTCGGCGAGGCAGCGCGCGTACACGGACGTCTCGACGTTCTCCGCCTTGCGCAGCACGCCGTCCGCGCCGACCTCCGCGATGTGGAGCTTGAGGCCGCGGTCGGTGCCGCAGTCCTCCTCGCGGATGATGACGTCCTGCGAGACGTCCACCAGACGACGGGTGAGGTAACCCGAGTCGGCCGTACGCAGAGCGGTGTCCGCCAGACCCTTACGGGCACCGTGCGTGGAGATGAAGTACTCCAGCACGGACAGGCCCTCACGGAACGACGCCTTGATCGGACGCGGGATCGTCTCGTTCTTCGCGTTCGACACCAGACCACGCATACCGGCGATCTGACGCATCTGCATCATGTTGCCTCGTGCACCCGAGTTCACCATCATGAAGATCGGGTTGGTCTTCGGGAAGTTGTCGTTCATCGCCTCGGCGACCTCGTTGGTCGCCTTGGTCCAGATCGCGATGAGCTCCTGCGTGCGCTCGTCCTTGGTGATCAGACCGCGCTCGTACTGCTTCTGGACCTTCTCGTCCTGCGCCTCGTAGCCGCGGACGATCTCCTTCTTCGCCTCGGGAACGACGACGTCGGAGATCGCGACGGTGACGCCGGAACGGGTGGCCCAGTAGAAGCCGGCCGCCTTCAGGTTGTCGAGCGTCGCCGCCACGATGACCTTCGGGTAGCGCTCGGCGAGGTCGTTGACGATCTCGGAGAGCTGCTTCTTGCCGACCTCGTAGTCGACGAACGGGTAGTCCTCGGGCAGCAGCTCGTTGAAGAGCGCACGGCCCAGCGTGGTCCTCAGCCGGAAGCTGTCGCCGGTCTGGTACTCCGGCTCGCCCTCCTCGGCCGCCGGCGGGGTCCAGCCGCGCGGCGGGATGGTGCCCACCGGGAAGCGGATGTCCACCTTGGACTGGAGGGAGAGCTCACCGGCGTCGAACGCCATGATCGCCTCGGCGACCGACGCGAACGAACGGCCCTCGCCCTTCACGTCCCGCATCTCGCCGTCGGTGGTGAGGAAGAACAGACCGAGGACCATGTCCTGGGTCGGCATCGTCACCGGACGGCCGTCGGCGGGCTTGAGGATGTTGTTCGAGGACAGCATCAGGATGCGGGCCTCGGCCTGCGCCTCCGCGGACAGCGGCAGGTGCACGGCCATCTGGTCACCGTCGAAGTCCGCGTTGAACGCGGTGCACACGAGCGGGTGGATCTGGATGGCCTTGCCCTCGACCAGCTGCGGCTCGAAGGCCTGGATGCCGAGGCGGTGCAGCGTGGGCGCACGGTTCAGCAGAACCGGGTGCTCCGCGATGACCTCTTCCAGCACGTCGTACACGACCGTGCGGCCGCGCTCGACCATGCGCTTGGCGCTCTTGATGTTCTGCGCGTGGTTCAGGTCGACCAGGCGCTTCATCACGAACGGCTTGAACAGCTCCAGCGCCATCGCCTTCGGCAGACCACACTGGTGCAGCTTCAGCTGCGGGCCGACGACGATCACGGAACGCGCCGAGTAGTCGACTCGCTTGCCGAGCAGGTTCTGACGGAAGCGGCCCTGCTTGCCCTTGAGCATGTCGGACAGCGACTTCAGCGGACGGTTGCCGGGGCCCGTGACCGGGCGACCACGACGGCCGTTGTCGAAGAGCGCGTCGACGGCCTCCTGGAGCATGCGCTTCTCGTTGTTCACGATGATCTCGGGCGCGCCGAGGTCGAGAAGCCGCTTCAGGCGGTTGTTGCGGTTGATGACACGGCGGTACAGGTCGTTCAGGTCGGAGGTCGCGAAGCGGCCACCGTCCAGCTGCACCATCGGACGCAGGTCCGGCGGGATGACCGGGACGCAGTCCAGGACCATGCCCTTGGGGCTGTTGGAGGTCTGCAGGAACGCGGAGACGACCTTCAGCCGCTTCAGGGCGCGGGTCTTCTTCTGGCCCTTGCCGGTGCGGATGATCTCGCGGAGCTTCTCCGCCTCCTCCTCCAGGTCGAAGGACTCCAGGCGCTTCTGCAGCGCCGCGGCGCCCATCGAACCGTCGAAGTACGTGCCGAAGCGGTCACGCAGCTCGCGGTAGAGCAGCTCGTCGCCCTCCAGGTCCTGGACCTTGAGGTTCTTGAACCGGGTCCACACCTCGTCGAGGCGGTCGATCTCGCGCTGCGCACGGTCGCGCAGCTGCTTCATCTCGCGCTCGGCACCCTCGCGCACCTTGCGGCGCACATCGGCCTTGGCGCCCTCGGCCTCCAGCTCGGCCAGGTCGGTCTCGAGCTTCTTGGCGCGGGCCTCCAGGTCGGCGTCGCGGCGCTGCTCGATCTGCTGGCGCTCGACGGAGACGTGGGCCTCCAGCGAGGGCAGGTCGCGGGTGCGGCGCTCCTCGTCGACGTACGTGATCATGTACGCCGCGAAGTAGATGACCTTCTCCAGGTCCTTCGGGGCCAGGTCGAGCAGGTAGCCCAGGCGCGACGGGACGCCCTTGAAGTACCAGATGTGCGTGACGGGCGCGGCCAGCTCGATGTGGCCCATCCGCTCACGGCGCACCTTGGCGCGGGTGACCTCGACACCGCAGCGCTCACAGATGATGCCCTTGAAGCGGACGCGCTTGTACTTGCCGCAGTAGCACTCCCAGTCCCGGGTGGGGCCGAAGATCTTCTCGCAGAAGAGGCCGTCCTTCTCGGGCTTGAGGGTGCGGTAGTTGATGGTCTCGGGCTTCTTGACCTCGCCGTGGCTCCACTGACGGATGTCGTCAGCGGTGGCCAGGCCGATCCGGAGCTCGTCGAAGAAGTTGACGTCGAGCACTATGCGTCAATCCCTCTCAGGGTCGTAAGTCTTTGGTCTGAAACGGGGGCCTGGGGGTCGGCGGGGCCCTGGTGGGTCAGGGCCCCGGCCGGACTCCCGTCAGACCTCTTCGACGCTGCTCGGCTCGCGCCGGGACAGGTCGATGCCGAGCTCCTCCGCAGCGCGGAAGACATCCTCGTCGGTGTCACGCATCTCGATGGACATACCGTCGCTGGACAGCACCTCCACGTTCAGGCAGAGAGACTGCATCTCCTTGATGAGCACCTTGAAGGACTCGGGGATGCCGGGCTCGGGGATGTTCTCGCCCTTGACGATCGCCTCGTAGACCTTCACACGGCCGGTGACGTCGTCGGACTTGATGGTCAGCAGCTCCTGGAGGGCGTAGGCGGCACCGTATGCCTCGAGTGCCCACACCTCCATCTCACCGAACCGCTGGCCACCGAACTGGGCCTTACCACCCAGCGGCTGCTGGGTGATCATCGAGTACGGACCGGTCGAGCGGGCGTGCAGCTTGTCGTCGACCAGGTGGTGCAGCTTCAGGATGTACATGTAGCCGACCGAGATCGGGTCCGGGAACGGCTCACCGCTACGGCCGTCGAACAGCCGCGCCTTGCCGGTCGGGAGCACCATGCGCTCGCCGTCCCGGTTCGGGATGGTGTGCTGGAGCAGACCCGCGAGCTCGTCCTCGCGCGCACCGTCGAAGACGGGGGTCGCGACGTTCGTGCCCGGGTCGACCTGGTCGGCGCCGATCGCCTGGAGGCGCTGCGCCCACTCCTCCGCGAGGCCGGAGACGTCCCAGCCGCGGCTGGCGAGCCAGCCGAGGTGGATCTCCAGGACCTGTCCCGGGTTCATTCGGGACGGGACACCCAGCGGGTTGAGGATGATGTCGACCGGGGTGCCGTCCTCCAGGAACGGCATGTCCTCGATCGGCAGGATCTTGGAGATGACACCCTTGTTGCCGTGGCGGCCGGCGAGCTTGTCACCGTCGGTGATCTTGCGCTTCTGCGCCACGTAGACGCGGACCAGCTGGTTCACGCCCGGCGGCAGCTCGTCGCCCTCCTCGCGGTCGAAGACGCGCACGCCGATGACCTTGCCGGTCTCGCCGTGCGGCACCTTCAGCGAGGTGTCACGGACCTCACGGGCCTTCTCCCCGAAGATCGCGCGCAGCAGGCGCTCCTCCGGCGTCAGCTCGGTCTCACCCTTCGGGGTGACCTTGCCGACCAGGATGTCGCCGGCGATGACCTCGGCGCCGATGCGGATGATGCCGCGCTCGTCGAGGTCGGCGAGGACCTCCTCGGAGACGTTCGGGATGTCCCGGGTGATCTCCTCGGGGCCGAGCTTGGTGTCACGGGCGTCGACCTCGTGCTCCTCGATGTGGATAGAGGAGAGGACGTCGTCCTGCACGAGGCGCTGCGACAGGATGATCGCGTCCTCGTAGTTGTGACCCTCCCACGGCATGAACGCCACGAGCAGGTTCTTGCCGAGCGCCATCTCGCCGTTCTGGGTGGCCGGGCCGTCCGCCAGGACCTGGCCGACGACGACGTGGTCGCCCTCGTTGACGATGACCTTCTGGTTGACCGAGGTGCCCTGGTTGGAGCGGGCGAACTTGGCCAGGCGGTACGTGATGTACGTGCCGTCGTCGTTGGCGGTGGTGATGTAGTCCGCGGAGACCTCCTGGACCACACCCGCCTTCTCGGCCTTGACCACGTCGCCGGCGTCGACCGCGGAGCGGTACTCCATGCCGGTGCCGACGAGCGGCGACTCGCTCTTGATCAGCGGCACGGCCTGCCGCATCATGTTCGCGCCCATGAGGGCGCGGTTGGCGTCGTCGTGCTCGAGGAAGGGGATCATGGCGGTCGCGACCGACACCATCTGGCGCGGCGAGACGTCCATGTAGTCCACGTCCTCGGGGCTGACGTAGTCGACCTCACCGCCACGGCGGCGGACCAGGACACGCGCTTCGGCGAACCGGAGTTCGTCGTTCAGCGTGGCGTTGGCCTGCGCGATGACGAAGCGGTCCTCCTCGTCGGCCGTCAGGTAGTCGACCTGGTCGGTGACCTGGCCGTCGACGACCTTGCGGTACGGGGTCTCGACGAAACCGAACGCGTTGACCCGGCCGTAGGTGGCGAGCGAGCCGATCAGACCGATGTTCGGGCCTTCCGGCGTCTCGATCGGGCACATGCGGCCGTAGTGCGAGGGGTGCACGTCACGGACCTCGAAGCCGGCCCGCTCACGGGAGAGACCACCCGGGCCCAGCGCGGACAGACGCCGCTTGTGCGTCAGCCCGGAGAGCGGGTTGTTCTGGTCCATGAACTGGGACAGCTGGCTGGTGCCGAAGAACTCCTTGATGGAGGCGACGACCGGCCGGATGTTGATCAGGGTCTGCGGCGTGATCGCCTCGACGTCCTGCGTGGTCATGCGCTCGCGGACGACGCGCTCCATACGGGCCAGACCCGTGCGGACCTGGTTCTGGATGAGCTCGCCGACGCTGCGCAGGCGGCGGTTGCCGAAGTGGTCGATGTCGTCGGTCTCGACGACCACGGACTGGCCGTTGTCACCGACCGTCTCGGTCTCGCCGGCGTGCAGCTTCACCAGGTACTTGATCGTCGAGATGACGTCCTCGACGGTCAGGATGCCCGCGTCCAGCGGAGCGTCCGCACCCAGCTTCTTGTTGACCTTGTAGCGGCCGACCTTGGCGAGGTCGTAGCGCTTGGGGTTGAAGTAGAGGTTCTCCAGCAGCGTCTGCGCGGCCTCACGCGTGGGGGGCTCGCCCGGGCGCAGCTTGCGGTAGATGTCGAGCAGCGCGTCGTCCTGGCCCTGGGTGTGGTCCTTCTCCAGGGTGGCGCGCATCGACTCGTACTCGCCGAACTCCTCGAGGATCTGCTCGTTGGTCCAGCCGAGCGCCTTGAGCAGGACGGTGACCGACTGCTTGCGCTTGCGGTCGATGCGGACACCGACCATGTCGCGCTTGTCGATCTCCATCTCCAGCCAGGCACCCCGGGACGGGATGATCTTGGCGGAGAAGATGTCCTTGTCGGAGGTCTTGTCGATGGAGGAGTCGAAGTAGACACCGGGGGAACGGACCAGCTGCGACACCACGACACGCTCGGTGCCGTTGATGACGAAGGTGCCCTTGTTCGTCATGAGCGGGAAGTCGCCCATGAAGACGGTCTGGGACTTGATCTCGCCGGTCTCGTTGTTGGTGAACTCGGCCGTGACGAAGAGCGGGGCGGCGTACGTGAAGTCGCGCTCCTTGCACTCGTCGATCGAGTTCTTCGGGGGCTCGAAGCGGTGGTCGCGGAACGTCAGCGACATCGACCCGGAGAAGTCCTCGATCGGGGAGATCTCCTCGAAGATCTCCTCCAGACCGGACTTGGTGGGGACGTCCTGACCGGACTCCAGAGCCGCCTCGACGCGAGCCTTCCACGCGTCGTTGCCGAGCAGCCAGTCGAAGCTCTCGGTTTGCAGCGCGAGAAGGTTCGGAACCTCGAGGGGCTCCTTGATCTTTGCAAAGGAGATGCGCAGCGGGGCGGTGCTGGCGCCGTTGTTCATATTCGCGGTCGAGGCGTTGCGCGAGGCGGCCAAGAGGGGGTCCTTCCGAGGGCTCGGACTCACTACGCGCGTACCGGCCCCTCTCCCATGCGCCGGGACAGACGGTGCCCTATGTGGCCAAAAGGCCAGGTCGGGCGTGGTCCGGTCGTCGATGCTCGGGTGAGGGCATGCCCCTGGTGACGGGCAGGGGACAGCTAACAGGCAGCGCAAAGGGTCAGTGTAGCCACTTGGCCCACTGATGTCCAGTGCGGGTTTTTTGAGACCCTCGTTGTCGTCACCGCCTGCGGCCTGCTGCCCTCAACGCACGTTGATACTGCCCTCTTCGCCGTCGATCCATGCCTCGGATTCGGATCCTTGTGACGACGCGTCCTGAGAATTGCGCGCTGCGTGCGGTTCGTCAAGGCCCCCCATGCCCCAACCGGATGCTGCCATCGTCACTTGCAGCCTGCTTCCGGGGGCCTCTCGAGGCACGACGAAGATCACCATACCCCTCCCGGTGGTGCGTGCAAGGCCGCCACAGCCGCCCCCCGGGAACGCCGAAGAGCGACCACCCGGTTGGATGATCGCTCTTCGGTGCGTTCGCGTTACAGCCCTACCGGGCCGCGGTCAGCGCGCGGAGAGTCGGTACGACTCCGAAAGGTCTTACTTGACCTCGACGGAGGCGCCGGCGCCCTCGAGGGCCTCCTTGGCCTTGTCCGCGGCCTCCTTGTTGACCTTCTCCAGGACCGGCTTCGGCGCACCGTCGACCAGGTCCTTGGCCTCCTTCAGGCCCAGGGAGGTCAGCTCGCGCACGACCTTGATGACCTGGATCTTCTTGTCGCCGGCACCCGCGAGGATGACGTCGAACTCGTCCTTCTCCTCGACGGCCTCGGCGGCCGGGGCACCCGGGCCCGCGACACCGGCGACCGCGACCGGGGCGGCGGCGGTGACGTCGAACTTCTCCTCGAAGGCCTTCACGAACTCGGAGAGCTCGATGAGGGTCATCTCCTCGAACTGCGCGAGCAGGTCTTCCTGGCTGAGCTTCGCCATGATGGGCGATCCTTCCACTAATTCGGCTGGTGCCGGATGTACATGAATGGCGGGCGTACGTCGGCCCGCTGTGACCCCTGCCGCCTCAGGCGGCCTGGATCAGAAAGCGAGCCGAGTTACTCGGCACCGCCCTGCTCGGCCTGCTTGGCGCGCAGCGCGTCCACGGTGCGGACGAGCTTCGACGGGAGCGCCTGGAAGAGCGCGGCAGCCTGGGACTGCTTGCCCTTCATGGCACCCGCCAGCTTGGCGAGCAGAACCTCGCGGGACTCGAGGTCCGCAAGCTTCTTGATCTCGTCGGCGGACAGCGCCTTGCCGTCAAGGACACCGCCCTTGATGACGAGATTCGGGTTGTCCTTGGCGAAGTCACGGAGACCCTTCGCCGACTCCACCGGGTCACCGGTGACGAAGGCGACGGCCGTCGGACCAGCGAAGAGCTGGTCGTCCAGCGTGATCCCGGCCTCGTTGGCCGCAATCTTGGTCAGCGTGTTCTTCACCACGGCGTACTGGGCGTTCTCACCGAGCGACCGGCGCAGCGTCTTGAGCTGCGCCACGGTGAGACCGCGGTACTCGGTCAGCACGGCGGCACTGGAGCTGCGGAACTTGTCCGTCAGCTCAGCAACCGCGGCAGCCTTGTCGGGCCTCGCCATAGAGCCTCGGCCTCCTTCCGGGTGATTCGGACCGCGCGGACCCGAAGGAGGACTGGGGAAAACGAAACGCCCCGGCGCAGGCGCACGGGGCGGACTCGACCGGGCGAACGCACGACATGGGCGCGCACTCCGGGAGTTCTTCCACTGTCACCTGCGCGGGTCGCCCGCATTTTCAGCGGATCCTTCGGCCACCGCGGCTCTGGCGAGCGCGCGGCAACGACCAGCGGTCTTTGGCTTCGGTAGGAGACTACGGGAACGGGGCGGTCCCGAGCAAATCCGCCCCGTTCGGCGGCTCACTCCGCGCCGGCGTCCTTCATCATCTCGGCCAGATCGGCGGTGTCGGCGGCCGGCGGGGCGGTGACCTTCACGGGCTCGTTGAAGCCGAGGAACGTGATGGTCATGTCGAGCGGGCCCTTGGTCCCGTCGCCACGCAGGCGGAACCGCTTGGTGTGGTTCTCGCCGTCGATCCACATGTCCATGGTGAGCTTGTCGATGCCCAGCTTCTCGTACTGCGCGAGGCTCTTCTCGCGCCCCTCCCGCAGGGTCGCGTCCTTGCCCTTGTCCTGCTCCTTCATGGCCTTGACCAGCTCGTCGACGGTGGCGGTGCCCTTGTAGTGGGTCGTGCTGACACCGTCGACGGTCTCGGTGCCCACCTTCTTCGTGTCCTTGGCGCCGGTGAGGAAGGTGGACTCGGCCGCCGGGTTCTGCTGGGCCTGGGGCGAGGCGCTGCCGAGCTGGTCCAGCTCCTTGCCCGCGCCCGTCCCGGACAGGTCGAACTTGATCCAGCTCTTGCCGTCCATCTCCTTGGCGGCCTCGGCGCCGCCGTTGAGGTACATCGCCTTGCCGACGAGCCGCATCTCCACGGCTTGGTCCGTGCCCTGGGCGGGCACCGTCATCTTCATGCTCATGGCGACGGTGGGCTTGAGCCGCATCTCGGCGTCGGCCTTGATCCGCCCCTGCTCCGGGACCTGGCCGGTCATGCGATAGCGCAGAGAGGTGACGGTCTCCGCGTTCGTGGCCGCCTTGGCCACGGCCGCCGCCGGCGTCATGGCGGGCGACTCCTCGCCCTTGGAACAGCCCACCGCGCCCGCGGCGAGCAGCAGCCCGGCCAGACCCGCGCCACCGGCCCTGCGTACAGAGGTCCCCATGGTCTCCCCCCAAGGAAACAGAAAGTTTTCACACAGCAAGGACCCCAACTTATCCGGGCAGAGATCGAACAGTCACGCGGGTTCCTCGCCGCGGACCGTACGGCCGCCGGAAGAGCGGTCCAGGAGCGCCGCCCGGGAGCGCCGTCCGGAAAAGCGACGAGCCCCGCACCGGAACGGTTGCGGGGCTCGTCGCCGACTTCAGGCGAGCTGTGGGGCTCAGACCGCGGCCGGGTCCTCCTCGACGAGGAGGTTGCGGGTGCGGTTCGGGTCGACCTGGATGCCGGGGCCCATCGTGGTGCTGATGGCGGCCTTCTTGATGTAGCGACCCTTGGCGGCGGACGGCTTCAGACGGAGGATCTCCTCCAGCGCGGCGCCGTAGTTCTCCACCAGCTTGGAGTCGTCGAACGACGTCTTGCCGATGATGAAGTGCAGGTTCGAGTGCTTGTCGACGCGGAACTCGATCTTGCCGCCCTTGATGTCGTTGACAGCCTTGGCGACGTCCGGGGTCACGGTGCCGGTCTTGGGGTTCGGCATCAGACCACGGGGACCGAGCACACGGCCGAGGCGGCCGACCTTGCCCATGAGGTCCGGGGTGGCGACGACGGCGTCGAAGTCCAGACGGCCCTTCGACACCTCGTCGATCAGCTCGTCGGCACCGACGATGTCGGCGCCCGCGGCACGCGCGGCCTCGGCACGGTCGCCGGTCGCGAAGACCAGGACCCGGGCGGTCTTACCGGTGCCGTGCGGAAGGTTCACGGTGCCACGGACCATCTGGTCGGCCTTGCGCGGGTCGACACCCAGACGGAAGGCGACCTCGACGGTGCCGTCGAACTTGGTCGTGGAGGTCTCCTTGGCGAGACGGACGGCCTCGAGCGGGGCGTACAGCTTCTCCCGGTCGACCTTGGCGTCCGCAGCGCGGAGAGCCTTGCTGCGCTTGCTCACAACTGCTCCTGGGGTTCTTGGTAAGGAGTCGTGGTACGGGCCGAGCAGGCCCTGCCACGTGCGGCACCGCGATCAGGCGATCACGGCCGCATACGTACTACGGGGTTGGGTTTCAGCCCTCGACGGTGACGCCCATGGAACGGGCGGTGCCGGCGATGATCTTCGCGGCGGCGTCCAGGTCGTTGGCGTTGAGGTCGGGCAGCTTGGTCTGGGCGATCTCGCGGACCTGCGCCTCGGTGATCTTGGCGACCTTGGTCTTGTGCGGCTCGCCGGAGCCCTTCTCCACGCCCGCGGCCTTGAGGATCATCTTGGCGGCCGGCGGCGTCTTGGTGATGAAGGTGAAGGTGCGGTCCTCGTAGACCGTGATCTCCACCGGGATGACCCAACCGCGCTGCGACTCGGTCGCGGCGTTGTAGGCCTTGCAGAACTCCATGATGTTGACGCCGTGCTGACCCAGCGCCGGACCGACCGGCGGGGCCGGGTTGGCGGCGCCGGCCTGGATCTGGAGCTTGATCAGCCCCGTGACCTTCTTCTTCTTGGGAGGCATTGCTCTCCGGGTCCTTTCATTCGGGTCCATGCCCGCGCGAGTCGCGACCCTGACGCAGGCATACCGCACAACGATAACGGGTATAGATGCGCGGCTTAAAACCGAGCAGGTCAGACGGGCTGAGGCAGCCCGCCTGACCTGCTCGGAAGCGGTTCGTCCAGAACGAACCAGTACGAACTAGTTCTTCTGGATCTGGTCGAAGGAGAGCTCGACCGGGGTCTCGCGGCCGAAGATCTCGACCAGGCCCTTGACCTTCTTCGAGTCGGCGTTGATCTCGTTGATGGTCGCCTGGAGCGTGGCGAACGGGCCGTCGGTGACGGTGACCGAGTCGCCGACCTCGAAGTCCAGCACCTGGACCTCGACCTTGCGCTGCGGAGCCGGCTTGCCCTCGGCCTCGGCGGCCTCGCGGGCGGCCTTCTCCTCCGCCTCCGGGGCGAGCATCTTCACGATCTCGTCCAGGGACAGCGGGTAGGGGTCGTAGGCGTTGCCGACGAAGCCGGTGACACCCGGGGTGTTGCGAACGACGCCCCAGGACTCGTTCGTCAGGTCCATACGGACGAGCACGTAACCGGGCAGCTTGTTCTGCCGGACGGTCTTGCGCTCGCCGTTCTTGATCTGGACGATCTCTTCCTCGGGCACCTCGGCCTGGTAGATGAACTCCTCGACGTTCAGCGAGACGGCACGCTGCTCCAGGTTGGCCTTCACGCGCTTCTCGTAGCCGGCGTAGGTGTGGATCACGTACCACTCGCCGGGCAGCGTGCGCAGTTCCTCGCGGAGCTTGGTGACCGGGTCGAGCTCGGGCTCGGGCTCTTCGGCGCCGGCCTCCTCCTCGGCGGCCTCGTCGGCCTCACCCTCGGTGGCCGCCTCCTCGGTGGCCTGCTCCTCGACGTGGACGGCGGCCTCCTCGGCCGGCTCCCCCGCGGCGGCCTCGGCAGCCTGGGCCTCGTCGACCTCGTCCGCACCCTCGACGGTGTCGAGCTCGTCATCCACGGACTCGGTCGGCTCGATGGCGTCGTTCAGGTTCGGGTCAGACACGGTGGCTGCTTCTTCCTGGATACATAGGGGTGGAACATGCGAAAACGGGCGCCGGTAACCACGGCGCCCTTCGCTCTTGGCTCAGCCGAAGACGTACTTGGCCGCGTGGTTGAGCCCATAGTCAATCACGGTCACCAGGGCGATCATGATGGCCACGAAGAAGATCACCACGGTGGTGTAGGACGTCAGCTGGTTGCGCGAGGGCCAGACGACCTTGCGGAGCTCCGCGATGATCTGCCGGTAGAAGAGCGCAAGGCGCTTGAGAGGGCCCTTCTTGGCGCGCTTGCCACCCTTGCGGGGCTTCTTCTTGGACTCTGTGACCTCGTCCTGGGCATCAGGCGTGTCGATGGAGCCCACGGCGTCCGTCATTCGTCCTCACCTGATTCCGGGTCGTGGCCGTGCCGCGCCCGGTCGAGCCGCACGGCGGTGCAGATTGCTGTACGTACATGCGCACACATCCTGGCGATGGTGTGTGTAGCAGGGCCGGAGGGACTTGAACCCCCAACCGCTGGTTTTGGAGACCAGTGCTCTACCAATTGAGCTACGACCCTTTGTGTGTCCCCCAACGTACCGCATCCGAGCGTGTGCCCGGTGTCCTTGTGGGCACCGGGTGCGGCGGCGGCTGCTGAAGGCCAACGAGGTGAGAGTGTACGTGGTCCGGAGCCGGTCGTCGAACAGAAAGTGTTCTTCGGTGCCCGTCGAAAGGAAGTCCGAGGGAAGCCGAAGGGCCGCCGGGGGGGTGGAACCGGACGGACCCGGGGGCGGAACCGGACGCCTGTTCAGGGGTTAGACCGCTGCTGTTCAGTCCGTGAAACCCGCGTGCCCGGGGCGTTCGGGGTCTGGAACGATGGCGGTATGAGCGCTGCAACCCCTCCCACCGAGCGCCGGGTCTCCGCCCGAATCGGCGCGATCTCCGAGTCCGCCACCCTCGCCGTGGACGCCAAGGCGAAGGCCCTGAAGGCCGCCGGGCGTCCGGTGATCGGCTTCGGCGCCGGTGAGCCCGACTTCCCCACCCCCGACTACATCGTCGAAGCCGCCGTCGAGGCCTGCAAGAACCCGAAGTACCACCGGTACACCCCGGCCGGCGGTCTGCCCGAGCTGAAGTCCGCGATCGCCGCCAAGACGCTGCGCGACTCCGGCTGGGAGCCGGACGTCTCCCAGATCCTGGTCACCAACGGCGGCAAGCAGGCGATCTACGAGGCCTTCGCCGCGATCCTCGACCCGGGCGACGAGGTCATCGTGCCCGCGCCGTACTGGACGACGTACCCGGAGTCGATCCGCCTGGCCGGCGGTGTCCCGGTCGAGGTCGTCGCCGACGAGACCACCGGCTACCGGGTCACGGTCGAGCAGCTGGAGGCCGCCCGCACGGAGCGGACCAAGGTCGTCCTCTTCGTCTCCCCGTCCAACCCGACCGGCGCGGTCTACTCCGAGGCCGAGACCGAGGCGATCGGCCGCTGGGCCGTGGAGCACGGCCTGTGGGTGCTCACCGACGAGATCTACGAGCACCTGGTCTACGGCGACGCGGTCTCCGTGTCCCTGCCCGCGCTGCTGCCCGAGCTGCGCGACAAGTGCATCGTCGTCAACGGCGTGGCGAAGACGTACGCCATGACCGGCTGGCGGGTGGGGTGGATCATCGGCCCGAAGGACGTCGTGAAGGCCGCGACCAACCTCCAGTCGCACGCCACCTCGAACGTGTCGAACGTCGCCCAGGTGGCCGCCCTCGCCGCTGTCTCCGGCGACCTGGAGGCCGTCGCGACGATGCGCGAGGCCTTCGACCGACGCCGCAGGACCATCGTGCGCATGCTGAACGAGATCGACGGCGTCCTGTGCCCGGAGCCGGAGGGCGCCTTCTACGCCTACCCGTCGGTCAAGGCGCTGGTCGGCAAGGAGATCCGCGGCAAGCGCCCGCAGAACACGGTCGAGCTGGCCGCGCTGATCCTGGAGGAGGCCGAGGTCGCGGTCGTCCCGGGCGAGGCCTTCGGCACGCCGGGCTACCTGCGCCTGTCCTACGCGCTCGGTGACGAGGACCTGGTGGAGGGCGTGAGCCGGATCCAGAAGCTCCTGGCGGAGGCGCGGGACTGAACCTCCCACGCGCGCGTGCGGGCCGTTTCCCTCCGGGGAGGCGGCCCGTACGTCTGTGCGCGCAAGACCACGTACGGGGAAACGGCTACCGGGCCGTGGGGGAGGTGGGGCAGGATCCTGGAATGGAGCGTGTACGTGATCTCTCTGAGCTGCCGAAGGCCCATCTGCACCTGCACTTCACCGGGTCGATGCGGCCCACCACCCTGCTGGAACTGGCCGACAAGTACGGCGTACGGCTGCCCGAGGCCCTGACGGAGGCCCTGACCGGCGGGGAGCCGCCGCGGCTGCGGGCGACCGACGAGCGGGGCTGGTTCCGCTTCCAGCGGCTGTACGACGCGGCGCGTTCCTGTCTGCGGGAGCCGGAGGACATCCGGCGGCTGGTGCGGGAGGCCGCCGAGGAGGATCTCCGCGACGGTTCGGGCTGGCTGGAGATCCAGGTCGACCCGACCTCGTACGCCCCGCGGCTGGGCGGGCTGATCCCGGCCATGGAGATCATCCTGGACGCGGTGGACACGGCCTCCCGGGAGACGGGCCTGGGCATGCGGGTCCTGGTGGCGGCCAACCGGATGAAGCATCCCCTGGACGCCCGGACGCTGGCCCGCCTGGCCGTGCGCTACCGGGACCGCGGCGTGGTCGGCTTCGGCCTGTCCAACGACGAACGCCGGGGCATGGCCCGGGACTTCGACCGGGCGTTCGCGATCGCGCGGGACGGCGGTCTGTTCGCGGCGCCGCACGGCGGAGAGCTGACGGGCCCGGCGTCGGTCCGCGACTGCCTGGACGACCTGCACGCCCACCGCGTGGGCCACGGAGTGCGCGCGGCGGAGGACCCGCGGCTGCTGGGGCGCCTCGCCGACCGGGGTGTGACCTGCGAGGTGTGCCCGGCGTCGAACGTGGCCCTCGGCGTGTACGAGAAGCCGGCGGACGTGCCTCTGCGGACCCTCTACGACGCGGGCGTCCCGATGGCCCTGGGTGCCGACGATCCTCTGCTGTTCGGCTCTCGGCTCGCGGCCCAGTACGACATCGCCCGCCGCCACCACGCCTTCACGGACGCGGAACTGGCCGAACTGGCCCGCCAGTCGATCCGCGCCTCGGCCGCCCCGGAGGACCTGCGGGCGAAGCTGCTGTCGGGGGTGGACGACTGGCTCAGCGGCCCGGCGGCCTGAAGTGGGCGTAGGGCGGATAAGGCTTGAAGCAGATCATCACCTCGAACGGGTGCCCGCCGCCGGGCGGATCGGCCAGGGGGATGATCGATCCCATGTACGCCATGTGTCCCTCGCCGACACCCTTCTGATGCGGTCCCTGGGCCGCGGCCCGGGCGAGCCGGATCGCCGTGTCGGCGAACATGTCCCGGTTGCCGAAGAGGAAGAGCGTACGCGCGTGCGTGGCGTGCTTCAGCTCGTCCCGGAAGCCGGTCCGCTCCTGTCGCGCGCGCCAGGCGGCGGCGTCCCGCGCGGCGCGCGCCTCGTCGGTGCCCACGGTGAGCGGGTTGCCCTGGCGTAGCCTGCGGCGCAGCTCGGGCCACTGGCCGGCGCGCAGGCCGATGCTGTGGTGGGCGAGGACGAGATCGACCAGCTCGCCGACGCCCTCGTCGGGCGGGACGCCGTCGCGCAGCGGAACGTGGACGATCGTGTGCCGGGAGTAGGCGGCGAAGGAGAACAGGCCGGCCAGCCGGCTCAGTCCGTCGTGGTCGCCGAGCAGCAGCCCGATGGGCTCGGGGGCGCGCAGCGAGGTGTGCCGTAGGGGCCGGCGGGGCTGGACGACCCGGTGTTCGTGCGGCCCGGTGCGCGGCCGGAACTCGCGCAGCCTCAGCCGCATACGGCCGTGCTCACGGCGCTCTGGGTGGCGTTTGTCATGGCGCAAGCGTGAGGCTCAGGCGGAGGGCGGTGCAACGGAGATTCCGCCGAGCAGCGTCCTCGCCAGGCGCGCGGCGAACGCGTCGACCGGCGGCCGCTCCCCCGTGTCTGTCATGTCATAGGCGAACGCGCGCTGTGCGCAGGCGCCCAGCAGCAGGGATGCGGCCGCGAAGGTGTCGGCGTCGGCGCGGACGCGGCCGAGGGTCTGTTCGGCGCGGAGGTAGGCGTCCAGGTCCTGGATGGGCCGGTGCGGACCGGAGCCGAGCGCGCGCAGAGCGTCGTCGTGTCGCCGTTTGAGCTGGGTCTCGGCGTACAGGGAGGCGGCGATCGGGAAGCTCTGCTCGTAGAAGAGGGCGGCCTGGCGGGCGATCTCGGTGAGGTTGCCCTCCAGGGTGCCCTGGCCCGGTTCGGCGGCGAGGCTGCCGAGCAGGGGCGTGAGCCGGGGCAGCCGCTCGCGCAGCACCTGGATGAACAGCTCCTCCTTGCTCGGGAAGTACTTGTAGAGCGCCGCTTCGGAGCAGCCGGCCGCCTTGGCGATCTCCTTGGTGGTGGCGCGGGCGAGGCCGACGGTGAGCATCAGTTCGTGGGCGGCGTCGAGGACGCGGACGCGGGCCGGTTTCTGCTCCATGGTGCCCAAGGATTTCATGGCGGCCCCGAATGGCTTGACGGGTGGGTGAGTACTTACTCACCCTAGAGGAGACCATGGTGAGTGAACACTCACCGACCTCGGGCGAGCAGGAGAGCAACCATGAACCTCACCGTCTTCGGCGCCACGGGCGGCATCGGTCAGGAGATCGTCCGGCAGGCGCTGGCCGCCGGACACCGGGTGACCGCCGTCGTCCGTGACCCGGCCCGGCTGACCGTGACCGGCGAGGGCCTGGAGGTGTTCCGCGCCGACCTGGCCTCCCCGGAGGCCGTGCGTTTGGCCGTGGCGGGCCGGGACGCGGTGCTCTCCGGGCTCGGCGCCCGCAGCCGCAAGGACGCCGGGGTGGCGACCCGGCTCACCCGTACGGTGCTGGGCGCGATGGAGGCCGAAGGGGTGCGGCGGCTGCTCGTGGTCAGCGCGGGCCCGGTGGGCCCCGAGCCGGCCGACGCCGGCGCCGTGGACCGGACGGCCCGCAAGGTCGTCTCGGCGCTCCTGAAGGACGTCTACGCCGATCTGCGCGAGATGGAGGCCGAACTGGCCCGCAGCACCACGGACTGGACGGTCGTCCGCCCCCCGCGCCTCCAGAACAAGCCCCTGACCGGCACCTACCGCACGATCGTCGGCGGCTTCCCGCCCCACGGCCGCTTCATCGCCCGTGCGGACGTGGCCCACGCGATGCTGACCATGCTCGACGACCCGGCGACGGTGAAGCAGGGCGTCGGGGTGGCGTACTGAGGCCGTACTGAGGCGTGTCGGCGGCGTGTCCGTGCCGGAGGCCGTCAGAGGCTCACGCCCACCGTCACCGGCTCGTTCACGAGAGTGATGCCGAACGCCTCGTGGACCCCGGCCACGACCTCTCGGGCCAGGGCCAGCAGGTCCTCGGTGGTCGCCCCGCCGCGGTTGGTGAGGGCGAGGGTGTGCTTGGTGGAGATCCGGGCCGGGCCGGTGCCGTAGCCCTTGGTGAAGCCCGCCTTGTCGATCAGCCAGGCCGCCGAGGTCTTGGTGTGTCCCGCGCCGGCCGGGTACGCGGGCGGCTCGGCGCCCTCGCCCAGCCGCTCCCGCACACGCGCGCGGAACACCGCGAAGTCGGCGTCCGTGAGGATCGGGTTGGTGAAGAAGGACCCGGCCGACCAGGTGTCGTGGTCCTCGGGGTCCAGCACCATGCCTTTCCCGGCGCGCAGTTTCAGCACCGTGTCGCGGGCGGTGGCCAGCGGCACCCTGTCGCCCGCCGCCACGCCCAGCACGCGCGCCGTCTCGGCGTACTTGACGGGCGCCGACAGCCCGCCGGCGTCCTCCAGCTCGAAACGGACGCGCAGCACGACGTACCGCTCGGGCTCGGCCTTGAAGCGGCTGTGGCGGTAGGAGAACGCGCACTCCTCGTTGGCCAGGGTCACCGTCTCGCCGGCCGTGCGGTCGTAGGCGACGACCTCGGTGATGGTGGCGGAGACCTCCTGGCCGTAGGCCCCGACGTTCTGGATCGGGGTGGCGCCCGCGGAGCCCGGGATGCCGGACAGGCATTCGATGCCGGCGAGCCCCGCCTCGACGGCGCGGGCGACCGCGTCGGTCCACACCTCACCGGCGGCCAGCTCCAGCGTCGTACCGCGGAGTTCGAAGCCGCGGGTGGCGATGCGCAGGGCGGTGCCGTCGAAGCCCTTGTCGCCGATGACCAGGTTCGAGCCTCCGCCGATCACCAGCAGCGGCGTACCGGCGGCGTCGGCCTCGCGGACGGCGGCGATCACCTCGGCGTCGGTGGTCGCGGTGATCAGCCGGGTCGCGGGGCCGCCCAGCCGGAAGGTGGTCAGCGGGGCCAGGGGCGCGTCGTGGAGTTCCTGCACGCGCCCAAGACTACGAGACCCCGCTGACGGTCCCGCACGCCGACGATCCGCCCGCGGCACGGGCCGTCAGGCCAGCCGTACGACCGCGCGGGACATCCCGAGGACCTTCTGGCCCTCGCTGGTCGCCGTCAGGTCCACCCGCACGGTGTTGTCGTCGAGCTTGGCCGCGACCTTGCCGACGACCTCGATCAGGGCCCCCTTGTCGTCGTCCGGGACGACGACGGGCTTGGTGAAGCGCACGCCGTACTCCACGACGGCACCGGGGTCGCCCGCCCAGTCGGTGACGACGCGGATCGCCTCGGCCATGGTGAACATGCCGTGCGCGATCACGTCCGGCAGCCCGACCTCCTTGGCGAACCTCTCGTTCCAGTGGATCGGGTTGAAGTCCCCGGACGCGCCCGCGTACTGCACGAGGGTGGCGCGGGTCACGGGGAAGGTCCGGGCCGGCAGTTCCGTGCCGACCTCGACGTCGTCGTAGGCGATCTTCGCCGTCATCGGTTCCTCACGCCTCCTCGGCCGCGCGGGCCACCAGCTTGGTCCATGCGGTCACGACGTGCTCGCCCGCCTCGTCGTGCACCTCACCACGGATGTCCAGGATGTCGTTGCCGGCCAGGGACTTGATCGCCTCGATGGTGGAGGTGACGGTCAGCCGGTCGCCGGCCCGCACCGGCCGGGCGTAGGCGAACTTCTGGTCGCCGTGCACCACACGGCTGTAATCGAGGCCGAGCTGCGGGTCCTGGACGACCTGTCCGGCGGCCTTGAAGGTGATCGCGAACACGAAGGTCGGCGGGGCGATCACATCGGAGTGGCCGAGCGCCTTGGCCGCCTCCGGGTCCGTGTACGCCGGGTTGGCGTCCCCCACGGCCTCCGCGAACTCGCGGATCTTCTCCCGGCCCACCTCGTAGGGGGCGGTGGGGGGGTAGGACCGCCCCACGAAGGACTGGTCGAGCGCCATGGCTCGGCACCTCCTGGTGTCAGCTGTGGTCGTGCGGATGGTTCAGATGGATCAGGGGTGGATCAGCTGGATCAACTGGATCAGAAACAACATGAGGCCGCCCCCTGATGCGGGGGCGGCCTCATGTATGAGCCTGATTTATCGCGTCTCGCGGTGCGCGGTGTGCGCGTTGCAACGCGGGCAGTGCTTCTTCATCTCAAGACGGTCCGGGTTGTTACGCCGGTTCTTCTTGGTGATGTAGTTCCGCTCCTTGCACTCCACGCAGGCCAGCGTGATCTTCGGGCGGACGTCGGTGGCAGCCACGTGAGTGCTCCTTGACGAACGGGTAGGTATTAACGCAAGAAAGAGTAGCCGATCGAAGGACCGACCCCGCAATCGGCTACTGTGAGTAGCGGTGACCGGACTTGAACCGGTGACACAGCGATTATGAGCCGCTTGCTCTACCGACTGAGCTACACCGCTGCGATGCGATCGGACCCCGCCTCGCGGCGGGAACCTCTCACACCAGAGCCCCAAAACGGAATCGAACCGTTGACCTTCTCCTTACCATGGAGACGCTCTGCCGACTGAGCTATTGGGGCGAGCGATGAAGACATTACACGCTCCGCGGCCGTTCGCCCAAATCCGTTCCGCGCTCCCCGCGTCCGGGTCCGGAGCCCGATGACCCCGTGGCCACACCGGTACGACTATTGCGCCCCTCCCCCTTCCCGGCGGGCGGTCGCCATAGGCTCGACGCACTCTGCGTGATCTTGCGTCCCGTGTCCGCTCGGGCCCCCTGTCCTTCGTCTCCCGCCAGCCCTCGCCTGTCGTACCTGGAGTGCGATGCCCCCCGGTCAGCCACAGCCGCCCCACTCGTCCTCCTCGCCCGGTCCCTCCGGCGGCCCGCCCGAACCGGACGGCCTGCTGCTGTGCGGGGCCCGGCTGGCCGACGGGCGCACCGTGGACGTACGACTGGCCGGCGGGCGCATCGAGGCCGTCGGCACGGCGGGCAGCCTCGGCCGGAGCTCGGGCAGGGGCTCGGGCAGGGGCTCCGGCAGGGCCGGCGCGTTCGACACGCCCACCAGGCCCCGCACAGCGGGTGAGCCGGGGGAACCGGGGGACCGGAGAGAACCGGGAGGCCGGAGAGAACCGGGGAACCCGGGTGATCCGGGGGAGGCGGCCACGGCGAGCGGACCGGGCCGGCCGGACAGGGGTGCCCCGCGGGACGGCGGCGCCCGTCTGGACCTCAGCGGCTATCTGCTCCTGCCGGCCCCGGCGGAGCCGCACGCCCACGCCGACACCGCGCTGACCGCCGACAGCGGCGGCCCCGTGTCGTACGACCCGGAGGACGTCCAGCGGCGGGCGACCGAGGCCGCGCTGCTCCAGCTCGGCCACGGGGCGACCGCCTTGCGCGCGCACGTGCGCGTGGGCGATGTCCAGGGACTGGGCGCCCTGAAGGCGGTCCTGCGGGCGCGCCGGGCGCTGCGTGGACTCACCGAGCTGACGACGGTGGCGGTGCCTCGCGTGCTGACGGGCGCGGCCGGCGCGGACGGGCTGGCGATGCTGCGGGACGCGGTGAAGATGGGCGCGTGCGTGGTGGGCGGCTGCCCTGACGTGGATCCCGACCCCGTCGGTTATGTGGAGGCGGTCCTGGAGGTCGCCTCCGAGCACGGCCGCCCGGTCGACCTGCACACCGACGGCACGGACCCGGCACGCCTGGCCCGGATCGCGGCGATGGCGGGCGGGCTGCGCCCCGGAGTGACGCTCGGCCCCTGCGGCGGCCTGTCCCGGCTGCCCGCCGAGGCGGCCGCGCGCGCCGCGGAGCAGCTGGCGGCGGCCGGGGTCGCGGTGGTGTGCCTGCCGCAGGGCGGCTGCGCGGGCACGGAGGGGCCGGGGACGGCTCCGGTACGGCTGCTGAGGGCGGCCGGAGTACGGGTGGCCGCGGGCAGCGGCGCGCTGCGGGACGTGTCGAACCCGGTGGGGCGCGGCGATCCGCTGGAGGCGGCCTACCTGCTGGCCTCGCACCACGGCCTGCGGCCCGAGGACGCGTACGAAGCGGTGAGCGCGTCGGCCCGCGCGGTGCTCGGCCTGCCCGCGGTGCGCGTGGAGGCGGGCTTCCCCGCCGAACTGCTCGCCGTGCGCGGCGAACGGCTCGCGGGGGCGCTGTCGCTCGGGTACAGCCGGATCGTGGTGCACCGGGGGCGCGTGGTGGCACGGACCAGCGCGGTGCGCGAGTTCTGCGACTCGGCGGCTTCGGTGGAGCTGGGGCTGCCGCGGCAGGGGCGGGGTGAGCTGTCGTAGGAGGCCGCAGGAGAGAGCGGGTGCAGGGGAGTTGGCCTCAAGCCGTGCGGCGGACGGGGCCGTCCGGGCGTACGGTCGGAGACATGCGCATTGTCATCGCTGGTGGTCATGGTCAGATCGCGCTGCGGCTGGAGCGGCTGCTCACCGCGCGCGGGGACGAGGTCGCGGGGATCATCCGCCGCGCCGAACAGGGCGACGACCTGCGGGCGGCCGGCGCCGAACCGGTCGTGCTGGATCTGGAGTCCGCCTCGGTGGAGGAGGTCGCCGAACGGCTGCGGGGCGCGGACGCGGCGGTGTTCGCGGCGGGCGCGGGTCCGGGCAGCGGCGCGGCCCGCAAGGACACGGTGGACAAGGGCGCGGCGGTGCTGTTCGCGGACGCGGCGGTCCGCGCGGGCGTCCGGCGCCACCTGGTGGTGTCGTCCATGGGCGCGGACGCCCGGCACAAGGGCGACGAGGTCTTCGACGTGTACCTGCGCGCCAAGGGCGCCGCGGACGACCACGTACGCGCCCAGGAGGCCCTCGACTGGACGATCCTGCGCCCCGGTTCGCTGACGGACGAGCCGGGCAGCGGGCAGGTCCGTCTGGAGGCGCACACCGGTCGCGGCTCGGTTCCCCGCGACGACGTGGCCACCGTCCTCGCCGAGCTGGTGGACACCCCGGCGACGGCCGGTCTGACCCTGGAACTCGTCGGCGGCTCGACCCCGGTGTCGGTGGCGGTGAAGTCGGTGGCGGGGAACTGAGCGGGGCCCCGAGGGGAAGCGGGGCGGGGGCCGCTGCGGTTCTTCTACGGGGTGTGCACCTCGCAGCCCGTGAAGTGGTCGAGCGGGTCTCCGCTGGCGATGTCACCTGTGCCGGCGCCACAGTTGACGGTGTCCGCGGACGTGTCCGAGACGTGGATGACGTCGTTCGCGCCGCCGGTGGTCACGGAGTCGCTGCCGCTGCCGGCGTCGAGGACGACCCGGAAGGTCGGGGCGGGGAGGCCGTCCGTGAAGCGGTCGTCCATGTCACCCAGGTTCGCGTTGAAGTAGCCGACGCCTCCGGCCTGTCCGCAGGTCACCGTGGTCGCGTTGACCTGACGGCAGCCGACCCCCGCGGCGATGGTGGCCGTGTCGGTCACCGTGAGGACTCCGCCGGGTGCCGTGACGTTCACCTGGTTTCTCGCGCCGGGCGCGGCGCCGTAGTTGACGAACGAGCCGACGCGGTTGATGGTCGAGCCCGGCGCCGCGGCCGCCGGGGAGGCGAGCGCCAGCGGCATCACCAGTCCCGCCACGGCCGCCGGGGTCATCGCACCTATCAGAGTCCTGCCTGCGATCTTCATGCTCCGCGCCTCTCACGCGAGGTACGGGCGCCGGACAGCGCCCTCGATGTCAGCGAAACAGAGCGTCATCGGCCATGCACCATTTGTTACCGCCTTCGGTGAGGTGGCGAGGCGGGCGGCGAAGAACGCGACTCGGACCGAACAGCGGCGGCCGGGAACACGAAGAAACCCCCTCCACTCTGCGTTTCCGCAGGTGGAGGGGGTTCCCCAATGTGGCGGCGCCAGGATTCGAACCTGGGAAGGCTGAGCCGGCAGATTTACAGTCTGCTCCCTTTGGCCGCTCGGGCACACCGCCGGGTTCGCTGCCGTTCGAACCGCCTTTCGGCGGTGCTCCCTGGCAACGACGTAAACAATACCCGATGCGCAGGGGTGCTTCGCCACCCGATTGATCCGCGCCGTGGGAGCGGGGGGTGGCTAGGCTGGTGCGGATGCGGCCCGGGATCCGAAGATCCGCCTCGGCGGCTTCCCCACGCCCGCCGGCAGGCGACGCGTACGCGAGTCGTACGCATCCCGCACGCACCCGACACACTCCGACAGACCCCGATACAAGGAGCCACAGGACATGGCCGACTCCAGTTTCGACATCGTCTCGAAGGTCGAGCGGCAGGAGGTCGACAACGCCCTCAACCAGGCCGCCAAGGAGATCTCGCAGCGCTACGACTTCAAGGGCGTGGGTGCCTCGATCTCGTGGTCCGGTGACAAGATCCTCATGGAGGCGAACTCCGAGGACCGGGTGAAGGCCGTCCTCGACGTCTTCCAGTCCAAGCTGATCAAGCGGGGCATCTCGCTGAAGGCCCTGGACGCGGGCGAGCCCCAGCTCTCCGGCAAGGAGTACAAGATCTTCGCCTCGATCGAGGAGGGCATCTCCCAGGAGAACGCCAAAAAGGTGGCGAAGATCATTCGCGATGAGGGTCCCAAGGGTGTGAAGGCCCAGGTCCAGGGCGACGAGCTGCGGGTCAGCTCCAAGAGCCGCGACGACCTCCAGGCCGTGATCGCCCTGCTGAAGGGCAAGGACTTCGACTTCGCGCTGCAGTTCGTGAACTACCGGTAGTCCGTACAGAGATACGAGAGATACGAGAGACACGCGAACCGTACGAGAGGTACGGGAGAGGGGCGGACACCGTCGGCCGGTGTCCGCCCCTCTCGTGTCCGCGGGCCGCGTTCCGGGCTCAGTCCCGTGAGTTGCCGAACAGGATGCGGTAGGCGATCAGCAGCACCAGGGAGCCGCCAATCGCCGCGGCCCAGGTGGCGCCGTCGTAGAAGTGCTTCGCGATCGGGTGGTCCAGCCAGCGTGCCGAGATCCAGCCGCCGATGAACGCGCCCGCGACGCCGATGAGGGTCGTGCCGATGAAGCCGCCCGGGTCGCGGCCCGGCAGCAGGAACTTCGCGATGGCCCCGGCCAACAGTCCCAGGATGATCCAGCTGATGACGCTCATGCCTTGAACCCGCCTTCCTCGACGACCGGTGTGCGTCGTCATGTGTGCCACACGCGTGTTCGTGCCGTGTTGACGGAGAAGACGACACGGCCACACCTCACGGTTGCATCGGCCAGTAGGGTCCCGAGCCATGACACGCTGCCCCGGCCACTCCCCCGGCCCGGCCTCCTCGTCCTCGCCCGCGTCCGCCGCCGGGCTGCGGCGCAGCCTCGGGGTCGGGGACGCCGTGGTCATCGGGCTCGGCTCGATGGTCGGGGCCGGAATCTTCGCCGCCCTCGGGCCGGCGGCGCGGGCGGCGGGCTCAGGGCTGCTGGTGGGGCTCGCGGTCGCCGCCGTCGTGGCCTACTGCAACGCCGACTCCTCGGCACGGCTGGCCGCCCGGTATCCCGCCTCGGGCGGCACCTATGTGTACGGGCGCGAGCGGCTCGGCGTGTTCTGGGGTTACCTCGCGGGCTGGGCGTTCGTGGTCGGCAAGACGGCCTCCTGCGCGGCGATGGCGCTCACCGTCGGCGCGTACGTCTGGCCGGGCCAGGCGCACGCGGTGGCCGTCGCGGCCGTGGTGGTGCTGACCGTGGTGAACTACGGCGGCATCCAGAAGTCGGCCTGGCTGACGCGGACGATCGTGGCGGTGGTGCTGGCGGTGCTGGCCGCCGTGGCCGTCGTGTGCCTGGGCTCCGGTGCGGCCGACGCCGGGCGGCTCGCCATCGGCGACTCCCGGGGTGCCGTCGGCGTTCTGCAGGCGGCCGGGCTGCTCTTCTTCGCGTTCGCCGGGTACGCGCGGATCGCGACCCTCGGCGAGGAGGTGCGCGATCCGGCGCGCACCATTCCGCGCGCGATCCCGGTCGCCCTGGGCATCGCCCTGGCCGTGTACGTGGGTGTGGCGGTGGCCGTGCTGGCGGTGCTGGGGCCGGACGGTCTCGCGCGGGCGGGCGCGCCGCTGGCCGACGCGGTGCGGGCGGCCGGGGTGCCGGGGCTGGTCCCGGTGGTACGGGTCGCCGCCGCCGTGGCCGCGCTCGGCTCGCTGCTCGCACTGATCCTGGGCGTGTCCCGCACCACCCTGGCCATGGCCCGGGACCGGCATCTGCCGGGCGCGCTGGCCGCCGTGCATCCGCGTTTCCGTGTGCCGCACCGGGCCGAGCTCGCCGTGGGCGCGGTGGTCGCGGTCCTGGCCGCCACGGTGGACGTCCGGGGCGCGATCGGATTCTCCTCCTTCGGGGTCCTCGCGTACTACGCCGTCGCCAACGCCTCCGCCTGGACCCTCGACTCCTCGCCCGTCCGGCGGGCGGTACCGGCGGTGGGTCTTCTCGGCTGCGCGGCCCTGGCGTTCGCCCTGCCCTGGCTGTCGGTGGCCGTGGGCGCGGGTGTGCTGGCGGTGGGGGCGGCCGCGTACGGGGTACGACGGCGCCCGGCGGCCGGCTGACCCGCTCGCCCGCCTCGGCGTGAGCGTCAGCGGGCCGCGAACGGCTCGTCGGTGCGGACGATCTCGCGGCCCAGCGGGAGCAGCGAGACGGGGATGAGTTTGAAGTTGGCTATGCCGAACGGGATGCCGATGATCGTGAGGCAGAGCATGAGGCCCGTGACGATGTGGGCGATCGCCAGCCACCAGCCGGCCAGGATCAGCCAGAGCACGTTGCCGATGCAGGAGGGCGCGCCCGCGTCGCGGCGCTCGACCGTGGTGTACCCGAAGGGCCACAGGGCGTAGACGCCGATGCGGAACGCCGCGATGCCGAACGGGATGCCGATGACCGTGATGCACAGGAGGACGCCCGCGACGACGTAGCAGAGGAACAGCCAGAAGCCGCTCAGGACGAGCCAGATGATGTTGAGGATGGTCTTCATCGGTGATGACCTGCCATCTGCTCGAGTCGGGTGATGCGTTCTGCCATCGGCGGGTGGGTGGAGAACAGCTTCGACATTCCCTGGCCCGGCCGGAACGGGTTCGCGATCATCATGTGGCTGGCGGTCTCGATGCGCGGCTCGGGGGGCAGCGGGAGCTGTCGGGTGCCCGTCTCCAGCTTGCGCAGGGCGCTGGCGAGGGCGAGGGGGTCACCGGTGAGGCGGGCGCCGGACGCGTCGGCCTCGTACTCCCGGGAGCGGCTGATGGCCAGCTGGATGAGCGTGGCGGCGAGCGGCCCCAGGATCATGATCAGAAGCATGCCGAGCAGGCCCGGGCCCTCGTCGTCGTCCGAGCGGCCGACCGGGATCAGCCAGGCGAAGTTGACCAGGAACATGATCACGGAGGCGAGGGCGCCGGCGACGGAGGAGATCAGGATGTCGCGGTTGTAGACGTGGCTGAGTTCATGGCCGATGACGCCGCGCAGCTCGCGCTCGTCCAGGATGCGCAGGATGCCCTCGGTGCAGCACACGGCCGCGTTGCGCGGGTTGCGGCCGGTCGCGAAGGCGTTGGGCGCCTCCGTCGGGGAGATGTACAGGCGGGGCATCGGCTGGCGGGCCTGGGTGGAGAGGTCGCGGACCATGCGGTACAGCGCCGGGGCCTCGAACTCGCTGACCGGGCGGGCGCGCATCGCGCGCAGGGCCAGCTTGTCGCTGTTCCAGTACGCGTAGGCGTTGGTGCCGATGGCGACGAGCACGGCGACGATCAGGCCGGTGCGGCCGAAGAGACTGCCGATGACGATGATGAGTGCGGACAGTCCCCCGAGGAGTACTGCGGTCCTGAGCCCGTTGTGCCGGCGGTGCACGGTACGCCCTCCAAGTGGTGCGGCAGGGGAACCCTTCGCTTGTTGCTGTGCGGTGTCACTGGTGTCGTGGTGTCACGTCCAGTTGACCCTTCCTGTCGGGTCAACGCCAGGCGAGCGCCGCGGGTTCCCCGGCGGGTGCGAGGGCGCCGGTTCAGAACAGGCCGCTGCCCGCGAAGCGCAGGACAAGCTGGGGTGCGCCGGACAGGGCGATGCCGATGACGGCCGTCAGGGTGATCGCGGCGGTGAGGGGGGCCGGGACGCGGTGCCGGAGGGGTTCGCCCTCGGGGGCGCGGAACAGCAGGGCCGCCCACTGGAGGTAGTAGAACAGCGCGACGACGACGTTGACGGCCATGACGACGGCGAGCCAGCCGAGTCCGGCGTCGACGGCCGCGGAGAAGACGGTGACCTTCGCGAACAGTCCGATGACGCCCGGCGGCAGCCCGGCCAGGCACAGCAGGAAGAAGGCCAGGAGGAGGGCGGTCACCGGGTTGGTGGCGTACAGGCCGCGATAGTCGGTGAGGCGGTTGTGCCGCCTCGTACGGCCCACGAGCGCGGCCACGGCGAAGGCGCCGAGGTTCACGGCGGCGTACATCAGGGCGTAGGCGACCGTGGAGCCGATCGACTTCTGGGCGTCCTTGGAGTAGCCCGCGGCGGCGATCGGCACCAGGAGGTAGCCGGCCTGGCCGACGGAGGACCAGGCGAGCAGCCGGATCGCGCTGTACGCGCGCGTGGCCTGCTGGCGCAGGGCACCGACGTTGCCGACGGTCATGGTGAGGGCGGCGAGCGCGGCGAGCGCGGGGCCCCAGGCGCCGGCGTACGAGGGGAACGCGACGACGGTGACGAGGATCAGGCCGGTGAAGCCGACGGCCTTGCCGACCACGGACAGGTACGCGGCGATGGGCAGGGGCGCGCCGACGTAGGTGTCGGGCACCCAGAAGTGGAAGGGGACGGCGGCGGTCTTGAAGGCGAAGCCGACGAGGGTGAGGACGACGCCGGTCTGGACGAGGGTGTGGAGCTGTCCGTCGACGTGCTGGACGCGGTCGGCGATCTGGGTGAGGTAGAGGGTGCCGGTGGAGGCGTAGACGAAGCTGACGCCCATCAGGCTGACGGCGGTGGCGGTGACCGACGACAGGAAGAACTTCAGGGCCGCGTCGGAGGACCTCCGGTCGCCGTGCCGCAGGCCGACGAGGGCGAAGGCGGGCAGGGAGGCGACCTCCAGGGCGACGATGAGGGTCGCGAGGTCGCGGGAGGCGGGCAGGAGCGCGGCTCCGGCGGCGGAGGACAGCAGCAGGAACCAGTACTCCCCTTCGGGGAGTCCTCCCCGCGCGTCCTTCAGCGCGGTGACGGACAGCAGGGCCGCGAGGAGGGCGCCGCCGAGGACCAGGAACTGGATGACGAGGGTGAAGTGGTCGGCGGTGTAGCTGCACACGCCGGCCTGCTTGGTCAGGCAGAAGGTGCTGCGGTCGCCGTCCAGGAGGGGCAGCAGCAACAGCGCGGAGGCGGCGAGGCCGGCGACGGAGAGCCGGCCGAGGAGGGGCTTGCGCGTCTTCGGCACGAACAGGTCGGCGACCAGGACCACCAGGGCGATCACCGCGGTGAGGGTGGGCGGCGCGACGGCGAGCCAGTCGACGGACTGGACCGCCGACGCGGCCTGCGGCTGGGCCAGGACGCTCATCGGGTGCCTCCTGCGAGGAGCTGCTGCACGGCCGGGTCGGTGAGCCCGAGCAAGGCCTTCGGCCAGAGTCCGGCGAGGACGGTGAGGGCGACGAGCGGGGTCCAGGCCGCGAACTCGAAGCTGTGGACGTCGGCGAGGGGCGGGGCCTGCCGCGGCACGGCGCCCATGCAGACGCGGCGGACCACGACGAGCATGTACGCGGCCGTCAGCAGGGTGCCGAACGCGCCGATCGCCATGAAGGTGAGGAAGGCGGGCCGGCTGAGGTCGGCGGCGGGCTTGAACGCGCCGAACAGGGCGAGCATCTCGCCCCAGAATCCGGCGAGGCCGGGCAGGCCGAGCGAGGCGACGGCGCCGAAGGCGAGCAGGCCGCCGAGGCGGGGTGCCTTGCCGTAGAGGGCGGCGCCGGTTTCCTCGGCCAGGGTGTCGAGGTCGGTGGTGCCGGTGCGGTCCTTGAGCCCGCCGACCAGGAAGAACAGCAGGCCGGTGATGAGGCCGTGGGCGATGTTGGCGAACAGGGCGCCGTTGACGCCGGTCGGGGTCATGGTGGCGATGCCGAGGAGCACGAAGCCCATGTGGCCGACGGAGGAGTAGGCGATGAGCCGTTTCAGGTCGCCCTTGGCGCCGCGCTTGGCGAGGGCGAGGCAGGCCAGGGACCCGTAGATGATCCCGACGACGGCGAGGGCGGCCAGGTAGGGCGCGAAGGTGTGGAAGCCGTGCGGTGCGATCGGCAGCAGGATCCGGACGAACCCGTACGTGCCCATCTTCAGCAGGACACCGGCCAGCAGGACCGAGCCGACGGTCGGGGCGGCGGTGTGGGCGTCCGGGAGCCAGCTGTGCAGCGGCCACATCGGGGTCTTGACCGCGAGCCCGATCCCGATCGCCAGAACGGCGATGACCTGCACGGATGCGGTGAGTGACCGGCCGTTGTCAGTGGCGAGTGCCACCATGTCGAACGTGCCGGTCTTGATCCCGATCAGGAGCAGGCCGAGCAGCATGACGACCGAGCCGAGGAGGGTGTAGAGGATGAACCGCCAGGCGGCGGCGCGACGGCCCTCGCCGCCCCAGCGGGCGATGAGGAAGTACATCGGGACGAGCACCGTCTCGAAGGCGAGGAAGAACAGCAGCAGGTCGAGGACGGCGAAGGTGGCGAGGGTGCCGCACTCGAGCAGGAGCAGCAGCGCGACGAAGGCCTTCGGGGTGGGCCCCGCGGGCGGCTTGAAGTAGGAGTACAGCGCGCAGAGGAAGGTCAGCAGCGCGGTCAGGACGACGAGGGGGAGCGAGATGCCGTCGATGCCGAGGTGGATGCGCACATGGAGTGCGGGGATCCAGCTGATGTCGGTCGTGGCCTGCATCTTCGACGGGTGGTCGTGGTCGAAGCCGGCCGCGAGGACGATCGCGGCGAGGAGGATCGCGCCGGTGACGGTCACGCCGTGCCGGAGCACGGCCTGCTCCGGTGACTTCCCCTTCAGCCCGGGCGGGGCCGGAAGGAGGGCGGCGAGCGCCCCGAGGAGCGGGCCGACGACGACGAATGCCAGAAGGAACTGCATCACGGACTCGCTGATATCGATCACGCCTGCTCACGCTCCCGTGGCGAGAAGGACGGCGGCGACCGTCAGGACGACGGTGCCGGCGAGCAGCGCGCTCACATAGGTCTGCACATTGCCGGTCTGGGCCCGCCGTACGGCGGCTCCGAGCAGCCGGGGCACGGCTCCGGCGCCGCGTACGTAGGTCTCGACGACCTCGCGGTCGAGGAACCTGACGAGGCTCGCCCCGGCCAGGACCGGGCGGACGAAGAGGGTCGCGTACACGGCATCGAGGTGGAAGCCGGTGGCCGCGTGGCGGTGGAGCGGGCCGAGTAGCAGTCGTCCGGGGTCGGCGGGGTCGGGCGCGTAGGCGATGTCGCCGTAGGCGGGCCGGTGGGTGGCGATGGCCTCGGCCTCGACGAGTCCGGCGTCGGCCTCCGGGTGAGCGGCGACCGCACCGAGCGGGACCCGGGCCGCGAGCGCGCCGGTGTGCCGCCAGGCGCCGTAGGTGACGATGCCGCCGACCAGGGCCAGGCCCGTGCCGAGCACGGAGGTGGTCAGGGTCGGGGCGAGGTCGCGGCCGTCGAACCAGTCGGGCAGCACCCGGAAGGCCAGGCCGCCGAAGGCGAGGGACGGCACGGCGAGCACCCACAGCACGGCGTTCATGGCCAGGGGCTGCCGGCCGTGGTCGGGGGCCTCGGCACCCCGGCCGCGGAAGGCCAGCAACCACAGCCGCATGGCGTACGCGGCGGTGAGCAGCGCGGTGAGGAGTCCGGCGACGAGGACGATCCAGCCGGCCGGGCCGGGGGCGTGGCCGGTGTGGCCGGTGGCGACGTGCTCGGCGGCGCCGAGCACGGACTCCTTGGAGAAGAAGCCGCTGAAGGGCGGGATCGCGGCGAGCGCGAGAAGCGCCACGGTCATCGTCCAGTAGGCGTCCGGGACGCGGTCGCGCAGCCCGGCCATGCGCGACATGGCGGCCAGCGAGTTGGTGCCGGCGGCGTGGATGATCACGCCGGCGGCGAGGAACAGCAGCGCCTTGAAGGCGCCGTGGGACAGGAGGTGGAAGACGGCGGCGTCGCGGTCGCCGACGGCGAGCGCGCCGGTCATGTAGCCGAGCTGCCCGATCGTCGAGTAGGCGAGGACGCGCTTGATGTCGTCCTGGGCGAGCGCGGCGAGCGCCGAACCGGCCATCGTCACGGCGGCCATGACGGCGAGGACCACCATCGCGGCCGAGGAGGCCTGGAAGACGGGGAGGAGACGGGCGACGAAGTAGACACCGGCGGCGACCATCGTCGCGGCGTGGATCAGCGCGGAGACGGGGGTCGGGCCCGCCATCGCGTCGGGCAGCCAGGTGTGCAGCGGGAACTGCGCCGACTTGCCGGCCACGCCCGCGAGGAGCAGCAGGGCGATCAGGGTCGGGTGGTGCAGGCCGCCGTTCGCGACGGCGCCGAGGACCTTGGTGATCCGGAAGGACCCGGTGTCGGTGGCGAGCGCGAACAGGCCGATCAGGAAGGGCACGTCGCCGAGCTTGGTGACCAGGAAGGCCTTGATGGAGGCGGCGCGGGCCTCCGGGGTCTCCCAGTAGTGGCCGACCAGGAAGTAGGAGCAGATGCCCATGATCTCCCAGCCGACCAGCAGCACGATCAGGTCGCCCGAGTAGACGACGAGCAGCATCGCGGAGGTGAACAGGGAGACGAGAGCGGCGTACGACGGGTAGCGCGGGTCGTCGCGGAGATAGCCCGTCGAGTAGATCTGCACGCATGTGGCGACGACGCCGACCAGGACGGCTACGAGCGCGGCGAACCCGTCGATGTGCAGGGCGAGCTCGATGGGCACCGAGCCGGTGGGCGTGAGTTCGGTGGCGGCGTCCACGGCGGGCCCGCCGCCCTGGCCGGCGGCGACCAGCACCGTCAGGACGAGGGAGGCGAGGGTCGGCAGGACCGCGAGCGGGCGGGCGAAGCCGGGGACCGTGCGGCCGAGCAGCAGGCCGGCCGCGGCGCCCAGGAACGGAAGGAGGGGTACGAGGACGGCGAGGGTGGTCGTGGTCACGCGGTGGCCTCAGCCTTCTCGGCGGCCCGCGCGGTCGCGGCGGCGTCGCTGTCGTGGCCGGGGTCGGGGTCGTCGTCGGGTCCCTCGGCGGCGTCGCGGAGCCGGTCGATGTCCGAGGTGCCGCGGTTGCGGTGGACGGCGAGGACGATCGCCAGGCCGATGCCGATCTCGGCGGCGGCGATGGCGATGACGAACAGGGTCAGGGCCTGGCCGGAGTGCAGGGTCTCGCGGGCGGCCTTGCTGAGCCAGACGTCGAAGGCGACCAGGTTGAGGTTGACGGCGTTGAGCATGAGCTCGACCGACATCAGGACCAGGATCGCGTTGCGGCGGGCGAGGACGCCGTACAGGCCGGTGCAGAACAGGAGGGCGGAGAGTACGGCGGGATAGACCAGGTGCATCAGCGGGCGCCTTCCTCGGCGGCCTGCCCGCCCCGGGCCTCGCGGGCCTGGGCGGCGGTGGCGGCTACCGCCTTCGCCTTGCGGGACAGGACGATCGCGCCGACCAGGGCGGCGAGCAGCAGGACGGAGAGGGCCTCGAAGGGCAGGACCCAGTTCTGGAAGAGGCTTTCGCCGGTGACCTTGGTGGTGCCGGCGGCGGCGCCGTCCAGGTCGATCCAGGTGGTGCGGAAGGCGTCGACGACGACCCAGACCAGGGCGGCCGCGGAGGCCACGGCCACGACGAGGGCGGCCCAGCGGTTGCCGGAGTCGGCGTCCGGTGAACGGCCGATGGGGGCCTTGGTCAGCATCAGACCGAACAGGAGGAGGACGACGACGGAGCCGACGTAGATGAGGACCTGCACCCAGGCGATGAACTCGGCGGTGAGCAGGAGGTACTCGACGGCGAGGCCGCCGAGGGTCACCACCAGCCACAGGGCGGCGTGCACCAGCTGCCGGGTGGTGACGGTGACGAGCGCGGCGCCGAAGGTGGCCAGGCCGACGAGGAGGAAGGCGATCTCGACGCCCGTCGGGGAGAGGAAGCCGTGCTGTGCGGCGGCGAGGGTCACGACTGTCCTTCTCCTTCCTTCTGATCGGTGGGTTCGGCCTGGGGCTTCGGTTCGGTGGACTCGGCCTGGGGCTTCGGTTCGGCGGACTCGGCCTGGGCCGCGGCCAGCTTCTCGGCGGTCTTGCGGGCGGCGGCGATCTCCTTCGGCTCCTCCGCTCCGGGGTCGAGGGCGGGCGGGGCCGGGACGGTCCACATCCACTCGCGCAGCTTGTCGCGCTCGTGGGTGAGGTCGCGGATGTCGGTCTCGGCGTACTCGAACTCCGGGGACCAGAACAGGGCGTCGAAAGGACAGACCTCGATGCAGATACCGCAGTACATGCACAGGGAGAAGTCGATGGCGAAGCGGTCGAGGACGTTGCGGCTGCGTTCGCGGCCGCCGGGGGTGGCCGCCGGGACCGTCTCCTTGTGGGAGTCGATGTAGATGCACCAGTCCGGGCACTCACGGGCGCACAGCATGCAGACCGTGCAGTTCTCCTCGAACAGGCCGATCACGCCGCGGCTGCGGGGAGGCAGGTCGGGCAGGGCGTCCGGGTACTGCTCGGTGACGGTCTTCTTCGTCATCGTGCGCAGGGTGACGGCCAGGCCCTTGGCGAGGCCGGAGCCAGGTACGGGGGACACTAGGAGATCACCACCTTGACGATGCCGGTGAGGGCGATCTGGGCGAGGGACAGGGGGACGAGGAGGGTCCAGGACAGCTTCTGGAGCTGGTCCTCGCGCAGCCGCGGATAGGTGACGCGGAGCCAGATGACGACGAAGGCGAGGACGGCCGTCTTCAGCAGGGTCCACACCCAGCCGAGGCCGTCGGCGCCCCACGGACCGTGCCAGCCGCCCAGGAAGAGGACGGTGGTCAGACCGCACAGGACGATGATCCCGGCGTACTCGGCGAGGAGGAACAGGGCGAAGCGCAGACCGGTGTACTCGGTGTAGGCGCCGAAGATGATCTCCGAATCGGCGACCGGCATGTCGAACGGAGGGCGCTGGAGCTCGGCGAGGCCGGCGACGAAGAAGACGATCGCGCCCACGATCTGCCAGGGCAGCCACCACCAGTGGAAGGCGTCGAGGATGCCGATGAGGGAGACCGTGCCGGCCGCCATCGCCACGGAGGCTGCGGCGAGCAGCATCGGGAGTTCGTAGGCGAGGAGCTGGGCGGCGGTGCGCAGGCCGCCGAGGAGGGAGAACTTGTTGGCGGAGGCCCATCCGGCCATGAGGGAGCCGAGGACGCCCACGCCCATCACGGCGAGCACGAAGAAGATGCCCGCGTCCAGGACCTGCCCGACCGCGCCCTCGCCCGGCCCGACGGGGATGGCGAGCAGGACCAGCAGGTACGGCAGGAGGGCGACGGCGGGGGCGAGCTGGAAGATGCGGCGGTCCGCGCCCGCGGGGACCACGTCCTCCTTCTGCGCGAACTTCACACCGTCCGCGACGAGCTGCGCCCACCCGTGGAAGCCGCCCGCGTACATCGGGCCGAGGCGGCCCTGCATGTGGGCCATCACCTTGTGCTCGGTCTGACCGACGATCAGCGGGAAGGTGAGGAAGACCACGAAGACGATCAGGAGTCGCAGGGCGACGTCGACAACGTCGTTCACTGCGGGCCTCCTTCGGGACGGTCGGGGTGGTCGGGATTGCCGGGATGGTCGGGGTTGCCGGGGTGGTCGGGGTTGCCGGGGTGGTCGGGGTTGCCGGGGTGGTCGGGACTATCCGGGTTGTCCGGCTGGTCGGGTTGGTCGGGCTGGTCGCGGGCTCCACGTGTGGGCTCGGGCGCGGGCGCGGGCGCCGCTTCAGGCTCGGGCGCGGGCGCCGCTTCGGGCTCCGGCGAAGGCGCCGCTTCGGGCTCCGGCGAAGGCGCCGGTTCGGGCTTGCGTTCGGGCTTCGGTTCTGGCTCGTCGAAGGCCGGGCGGGCGTGGTGCCAGGGGGCGTCCGAGCTGCGGGGGGCTTTGGCCTGCGTGGACGGCCTGGACTCCTCCGGGGTCGCCGCCCGCGCCCGCTGCGAGGCCGAACCCTCGCTCGCGCTGCCCGCGCGGCGCGGCCGGGACGGTGCCGGGGTAGCCGGCCCCTCGGCCGGAGCGACGGGCTCGTGGGCCACCGAGGCCTCCGCGGCCGGTCCCTCCGCCGCCGGGGCCTGCTCGGTGGTGCCTTCCGCCGCGGCCTGCTTCCCTGCCGCCGCACTCTCCGGAGCCGCCGCGCTCTCCGGAGCCGCCGGGCTCACGTGTGCCTCCTCCGACGCGGCGGCCCGCTGCTGGCTCGCCGAGCCCTGGCTCGCGCTCCGCATCCGGCGCGGCCTGGCGACGGCACCCTCCGGCGCCACGCCCTGCGCCGCACCAGCTGGCGGTGCCTCTCCGGCCTCTCCGGCTCCCGTCGCCGCGGCCGTCTGGCTGGCCGAGCCCTCGGCCGCCGTGCGGGTGCGCCGTGCCGGGCGGTCGCCGACGGCACGGGCCGGGCGTTCGCCCGCCGCTCGGCCGGCGCCCCTCGCCGGACGGGCCGGGGCGGCCGGGAGCCGGCCCTTCATGGGCCCCCACTCGTTGGGGTCGGGCACGCCCGGCGGGAGCATCTGGCGGCGCTTGGGACCCCCGTGCTCCGATTCGCCCGGTTCCTTCGCCCCGGGCCAGGCCTTGGCGACCCGGGCGGCCAGGACGAAGTCCTTGCGCAGGGGGTGGCCCTCGAAGGTCTCCGGGAGCAGGAGGTGGTCCAGGGCCGGGTGGCCCTCGAAGCCGACTCCGAACATCTCGTGGGTCTCGCGTTCGTGCCAGGCCGCACCGGCGTAGACGTCCACCGCGCTGGGCAGGACCGGCGCCTCGTGCGCGACCGTGGTGCGCAGCAGCAGCCGCCGTACCGGGGAGAGCGCCACCACGTGGGCGGAGACCCGGAAGCCGGTGCCCGGTTCGTCGACCGCGCTCAGCCAGTCGAAGTAGGTGCAGCCCAGCTCGTCGCGGGCGGTCCGCAGCGCGGACACCCACGCGGTCGGCGGTACGTCGACCGTCAGGACCTCGTAGGACTCCTCCGCGGTGGCCTCGGCGCCGAACAGTTCCTCGGCGGGCGCGGGCAGCCAGCCGGTGCCGGTCATCGCGGGTCCCCTTCGCCGGCGGTCCCGGCAGGAGCCGGGGCGGGCGGCTGGACCAGATCGCTCTGGAGGGCGGCGGGCGAGGGCCGGCCCGGGGCGTTGCCGTACCGCTCCCCCAGCGACTCGCGCGCGATCTTCTCCTGGAGCTTCAGGATGCCCTGGAGCAGCGCCTCCGGGCGCGGCGGGCAGCCGGGGACGTAGACGTCCACCGGGATGATCTGGTCGACGCCCTTGGTGACGGAGTACGAGTCCCAGTAGGGCCCGCCGCAGTTGGAACAGGCGCCGAAGGAGATGACGTACTTGGGCTCGGGCATCTGTTCGTACAGACGCTTCACCGCCGGGGCCATCTTGTCCGTGACCGTGCCGGACACCACCATCAGGTCGGCCTGGCGGGGGCCGGGCGCGAACGGGATCACGCCGAGGCGGATGAAGTCGTGGCGGGCCATGGACGCGGCGATGAACTCGATGGCGCAGCAGGCGAGGCCGAAGTTGAAGACCCACAGCGAGTAGCGGCGGCCCCAGTTCAGGATGACCTTCATCGGCTCGGGGGCCAGGCGCGCGAGCGCGCCCAGCCGCTTCGGCTCCGGCAGGTACACCGGCTCGGAGGCCGAGAGGTTCACGGGCTCGGGGGCCGAGGGGTTCACGCCCTGGGCCGGGCCGTTCGCGCCCGTGGTCGAGGGGTTCACGTCCATGCCAGGACGCCCTTCTTGTATGCGTACAGCAGGCCCACGGCCAGGAAGCCGAGGAAGACGAACATCTCCACCAGCGTCGCCGCGCCGTAGCCGGGGGCGGCGAAGACCGTCGCCCAGGGGAACAGGAAGATCGAGTCGACGGCGAAGATCACGTACAGGAAGGCGTAGACGTAGTAGCGGACCTGGGTGTGCGCCCAGCCCTCGCCGACGGGGTCGACACCGCACTCGTACGTCAGGAGCTTCTCGGGCGTGGGGACCACCGGGCGCAGCAGGCGGCCGGCGCCGAAGGCGACGGCGACGAACAGCACACCCACGACGGCGAGCAGGCCCACGACCGAGTAGGACTGGAAGTAGTCCGCCGCGACGACGGTCGACTCAGGCGCCGTCTGCGGCAACGTCTCAGGCACCGGTCCGTCCCTCGCTCCCTGACCTCGTGGTGTCCGTCATTCTGTACGCACGGGAGTCTAGGCCCTGATAAAGAGAGGGTAAGCAGCCCGTCGCACCATGAGACAGGCCGGCCGCAGCGTGAGACGGACCCGCCGCATTCCGTGAGACGGGCCCCCGCACCGTGGGGCGGGGTGGGGTTTTCCCCCGGCGGCCAGGGCGGTCGGCCTCATGGCGCCGGGGGCCCGTCGCACGGCACGCTGACTCGTATGACCGCACCTATCCCTTCCACCGACCCGGCGGCGTCCGGCGCCGACGACCAGGACCGGGACCGGCTGCCGCCGGCACGCTTCGCCTTCGACCCGGCCACCTGGAAGGAGATCGCGCATCTCCTGGTGAACCTGCCCGTGGCGCTGTTCGGCTTCGTCTATGTGGTGACCGTGCTGACCATCGGCACCGGCATGACCGTCACCGTCGTCGGCTTCCCGCTGCTCGCGGCCGGGCTGATGGGCGCCCGGCAGCTGGGCAGGCTGGAGCGGGCGCGCGCCCGGGCGCTGCTCGGGGTGCGGATCGACGAGCCGAGTCCGCTGCCGCTGGGCCGCACCAAGGGGCTGTTCAACCGGCTGTGGCTGGCGCTGAAGGACCCGGTGGGCTGGCGTACGGCGCTGTACGACTTCATCCGGCTGCCCTGGGGCATCCTCACCTTCACCGTCACCCTGACGTCGCTGTTCGTGCTGTGGCCGGTACTGCCGTTCCTCGCGCGGGGCCTGGCGAACGTGGACCGGGCGATGGTGCGGGCGCTGCTGTCGCCCTCCGACGAGCTGGAGCGGCGGATCGCGGAGCTGGAGTCGGACCGGGGGGTCGTGGTGGACACGGCCGCCGCCGACCTGCGGCGCATCGAGCGGGACCTGCACGACGGGGCCCAGGCCCGGCTGGTCAATCTGGCGATGGGGCTGGGTCTGGCCAAGGAGAAGCTGCTGGAGGGCCAGGCCGACGACAACGTCGCCGCGATGGTCGAGGAGGCGCACGGCGAGGTGAAGCTCGCCTTGCAGGAGCTGCGCGACCTGGCCCGCGGCATCCATCCCGCCGTGCTGACCGACCGCGGCCTGGACGCGGCCCTGTCGTCGGTCGCCACGCGCTGCACGGTGCCGGTGAAGGTGACGGTCGACCTGGACGCGCGTCCGGCCGAGGCCATCGAGGGCATCGCCTATTTCACGGTCTCGGAGCTGCTCCAGAACATCAGCAAGCACAGCGGGGCGAGGTCGGCCTCGGTGGACGTGTGGCGGACCGACGACCGGCTGCTCGTCCAGGTGTGGGACGACGGCCGCGGCGGCGCCAGCCTGGACCGCGGCACCGGTATGCGGGGTCTGGCGGAGCGGCTGGGCGCCGTCGACGGGCTGTTCGTCGTCGAGTCGCCGGAGGGCGGTCCGACGACGATCACGGCGGAACTGCCCTGGCGGGACCGGACCGGCACCCCGGGCGGCCGGGGCACGGGCACCCGCAAGGGGTAGGGAAAACCCCCCGCCCAGGACGCCGACCCGCTCCATGGCCCCGTCACCTGCGGTCCAGCAGGCTGAAGGAGTACCAGCGGAAGCACGCGAGCACCACGACGAGCAGCACGAGGGGAACGGGACGACGCCGATGGCCACCCAGTACGGATCGCACCAGTACGGATCGCAGTACGGACAGGGATACGGGCCCTACAGCGGGACCGGCTTCCACGGCGAGGACTCCGGCCGGCGGCACCGGCTGCCCGCCGGCCTGCGGGCGCCGTTCGAGGCACGCAGCTGGCGGGAGTTCGGATACGTGCTCCTCGGCCTGCCGGTCGGCATCATGCTCTTCACGTACGCCGTCACGATGGTCTCGCTGGGCGGCGGCCTGCTGGTGACGTTCCTGGGGATCCCGGTGCTGGCGGCGGCGCTCGCCGGCTGCCGCGGGTTCGGCATGCTGGAGCGGGCGCGGGCCCGCGGGCTGCTCGGCCTGGAGGTGGCCGAACCGGAGCCGCTGCGTCCGAAGACCGGCAACGGACTGCTGGCCTGGACCGGCGCCGTGCTGAAGAGCGGCACCTCCTGGCGGTCCCTGCTCTACGCCGTGGTGCAGTTCCCGTGGGCGGTGTTCTCCTTCGTGGTCGCCGTGACCGTCTGGTCGGTGGGCTGGACGCTGCTGACGTACCCGCTGTGGTTCTGGGTCTTCCCGATGTGGGCCGGCCAGGGCGGCATCCAGCTCTACGGCGACGAACACCACCGGATCTACCTCGACAACCCGTTCGAGATCACGGTGACCGGGCTGGTGGGTCTGCTGTTCACGCTGGCCACGCCGTGGATCATCCGGGCGCTGACGACGGTGGACCGGGTGATGGTGCACGGCCTGCTCGGGCCGTCGCGGCTGTCGGCGCGGGTGGTGGAGCTGGAGTCGGACCGGGGGGTCGTGGTGGACACGGCCGCCGCCGACCTGCGGCGCATCGAGCGGGACCTGCACGACGGGGCGCAGGCCCGGCTGGTGGCGCTGGCGATGGATCTGGGACTGGCGAAGGAGAAGCTGGCCGAGGACCCCAACGCGGCGGCACGCATGGTGGACGAGGCGCACTGCGAGGTGAAGACCGCGTTGCAGGAGCTGCGTGACCTGGCGCGCGGGATCCACCCGGCGGTCCTGACGGACCGGGGCCTGGACGCGGCGCTGTCCGCGGTCGCCTCGCGCTGCACGGTGCCGGTGCGGGTGGAGGTGGAGCTGGCGGAGCGGCCGGCTCCGGCGATCGAGGGGATCGCGTACTTCACGGTGTCCGAGCTGCTGCAGAACATCAGCAAGCACAGCCGGGCGAGGTCGGCCTCGGTGGACGTGTGGCGCTCGGAGAACCGGCTGATGCTCCAGGTCATGGACGACGGGGTGGGCGGCGCCGGCGTCTCCGCCGGGTCGGGGCTCGCGGGGCTGGCGGAGCGGCTGGACGCGGTGGACGGGATCCTGGTCGTCGATTCCCCGGCCGGCGGGCCCACCCGCGTGACGGCCGAGCTGCCCTGGCGGCGCTGAGCGCACACGGGAACGGTCGCAACGGCACACGGAAAACAGTCGACGGGGTAAAACTAGCTCCCCTACCCTATTGAATTTTCTTATTAAATACTTTAGCTATTTTAAGTACATGTTCTAAACTACCTTGAATTTCTAAAGTGGACATTTTTTTAGCTGGTTGTCTTGCAATCACAATAATATCTTTCGTTATAATATCTTGTTTATGAACTTTAAAGTTTTCTCTTATCGCTCTCTTAATTTTATTTCTAGTAACAGCGTTACCTAATTTTTTTGAAACGCTAATTCCTAAGCGAAAATGTTCTTGTTCTTTATTATCATAGGTATATACTACGAATTGTCTATTTGCGACAGACTTTCCACTTTTATATATTTTTTGAAAATCTGCATTCTTCTTTATACGGTACGCTTTTTCCACCAAACATCACTCGCTTATCAAATTCTCTTACCTTAGTATTATAAACCATCTAAAATTTAACTAAAAATAAACCAGCATTTATATTGAAAACGCTGATTTCAGTCAAAAGTTTTTCTCTATCATCTATCAATTAACCCATTCAACAATACGTTTGATCGTTAATGTTTGAATAAAATTACTGTATTCAAAACGAAAAAAAAGACCACTGATGAGTCAGTGATCTTATGCAGATAAAACTTTACGGCCTTTACGACGACGGCGCGCTAAGACTTTACGGCCATTTTTAGTGCTCATGCGTTTTCTGAAACCATGAACTTTACTATGTTTACGTTTATTTGGTTGATAAGTACGTTTTACCATGTAAAAACACCTCCATCTTTATTAAGTTATCTAACATCTCCAGGATCAAAGCCCTGTTAAATTTAT